>NZ_QEQK01000006.1 GCF_003151135.1 Abyssibacter profundi | reverse complement strand
GCTCGGCGATTCAAGTGCCGGATCATCAGACGATCCATCAGCGACCAGCCGAAATCGAAGGTCGAGAATTTCCAGGCCACTGGGAAGGCGACCTGATCATCGGCCAGCTGAATCAGTCCTGTATTGGCACGCTGGTTGAGCGTAAGACCGGCTTTCTGGTGCTGTGCAAGATGGAGAACAAGAGCGCTTCAGCCGTCCGAGAGGGCTTTGAACGGCAGCTCAAGAAGATCGACCGCTTCCTCCGGCTGTCGATGACCTACGACCGGGGCTCGGAGATGGCAGAGCATCCGCTGATGAGCAAGCACCTGAAGATGGCCATCTACTTTGCAGATCCGCACGCCCCGTGGCAGCGAGGGAGCAACGAGAACATCAACGGCTTACTCCGGCAGTACTTCCCGAAGGGCACCGACCTGTCAGGTGTGAGCCAGGTCCGCCTAAACGACGTCGCGTGGCTGCTGAACACCCGGCCAAGAAAACGTTTTGACTTTCAGACCCCGCAGGAGCTTTTCGACCAAGCAACGGCGGATTATCTCAATCATGTTGCACTTGATTCTTGAATCCAAGATGTGCGCGAGCACACTGAGGCGTTCTGGAACGAGGTGGACAAAGTGCTTCCGGATTATCGAGAACGAGTGGAATGGCTCAAGCGGCATGGGGCCGCATTTACGCTTTAGGACTCGGGGTTGCCAGGAATTATTTGCTCCCGGTTAAGTGGCTGATGGCCCAGTTAAGAAAAATATCAGACAGACTTTAAGCTGCTTGTATGGTCGCGCCGGTGCAGATGAAATCAATCACTTATCGGCCGCGCAGAGACAGACTTAATTGATAACGATCAGAAATTCTCTTATTCTATTGTTTTTATTATGTTTTTAATGTTGGCCCGAGTTTTGATTCCATTGCCTCTGTCCGCAAACGAATCAAGGGTTTCACATGTCTCCGACTGAGCAGGCCACGCAGCAAACAGCACGCATTTCCCCGGCAACCGACGCGCTGGCGGCCAGCCGCTGGCTCCGTCGAACCAGCACGCCACTCAACACGACCGACGTGTTCGGGCCGGGCTCTCTGCTCTTGGCCTTCGCCCTGCTCAGCGCGATGTCCTGGGGCGTCCTAGCAACCGCGCCGACCGTCGCCACGCCAGAGGTCGAGGCCATGAACCAGACCAGCGTGTCGGACCCCGCGGGAGACCTCTCATGATGCGACTGACTCAAAAAACGACCGGTCTTTCAGCGACGTTGATCGCAGTGGTCTCGCTGGCCTGGACGGCATCGGCTACCGCATCTCTGGAGTCTGCTGAAGAGATTGTCCAGTGCATGACCGCCAATGTCCCGGAACAGGCGTTCTCGTTGCAGGTGGGCCTGGAGGCCTACGAAGATGACGAACTTCGCGAACGCGTTGTACTGGACGTCGTTGGCGAACTGGGGGACCAAGGGCGGCTGGCACTGATGACACGCGCTGCCGCCCCCCACCCGGCGGCTGGCCAGCGGCTGTTGTTGCGACAAGACCCGTTCGGGGCCGCCCTGCATATGATGCAGCCGCATTGGTCCTCAGCACGTGCAGTGCCTGCTGATCTGCGCAACGAAACGTTTTGGGCCACCGATGTGAGCCTGCATGAGCTCCAGGAAGTGGTCGGATTAATTCCAAAGGCCGTGGTTGCTCGCGGTGAAGATGTGGTGGAAGCGGGTCGACGGCTCTACGTGCTGGAAATGCATCCGGCACATGGTCGTGCCAGCACCTACTCCCGTTTGGTGGGACGCATTGATGCCAACACCTGCCTGCCCGTGCAGCTTGACCTGTATGGGCCGGAAGGCCGACTGAGCAAACAGCTCAAAGCAGACCTCAACCACCGATCGGTGGAGGACGGTCGGCTGGTCGTCCATCAATGGACCATCCGCAATGTCGCGACGCCGAATCGCTACACGCGAGTCTATCTGGGCGATGTGCGCTTTGACGTCAATGCGCTCCGCCCGGCACGCCTGGACCTGCGAGGCCTGCGCCAATGGGGCTCCTAGATGTGGAGGTTTCACATTTCAATCGCACGTAAGACGATACAGTGACGCACTCGGTCGGGGCCGCCGCACCAGGACTTCACCTTCAGTTCCAGTAGCGTGACGAATCGGGACGGCTGCGGGTTGTCGGCACCTGTGGTCCGAGGGCATGCAATCGGCTGCTTCACCAAGGGATCCAGATGAAAGGTGTCGTCTTCACAGAATTGGTCGAAATGGTTGAGTCGGTGTTCTCTCCCGATATTGCCGACCAGATGATCGAAAACGCCAACTTGCCATCGGGCGGCGCATACACCGCCGTTGGCACCTATGATCACGCGGAAATCGTGTCACTGGTCGTCGCGCTGTCCGAATTGACGGGCATGAGCCCCGAAGAGTTACAGCAGGTCTACGGACGCCACCTCTTCAGTCGATTCGTTGTCCTCTATCCGCATCTGGTCAACCGCTTCGATAGCGGGCTGGACTTGCTCGAGGATGTCGAACGCGTGGTTCACGCGGAAGTGCTAAAGCTGTACCCCGACGCCCAGCTACCGCGCTTTCAGTCCAAGCGATTGGGGCCGGGCGAGCTTGAGATGGTCTACCGCTCCCCTCGCCAGATGTCGACGCTGGCCCACGGCCTCATCGAGGGCTGCCTGGAACACTTCGAACAAGTCGCGGACATTGAGCGCAGGCCTCAAGCGGATGATGCCGTGGCATTTCACATCCGATGCCAGAGCTAGCGGACCCATCACGCCTAGCCCGGCGCGCCGAACGTGAGCGGCAAGCCCGCAAACTTGCCGAGTCGCTGCTCGAGGACAAGAGCCACGAGCTTTACGCAGCCAACCAGGCGCTAAGAGCACAAACCGAGCGCCTGGACCAACTGGTCGAGGCTCGGACCCGAGAACTGCAGGCCGCATTGGAGCGGGCCGAGGCTGCTTCACGTGCGCAGCGGGAATTTCTTGCGACTGTCAGCCATGAGATTCGCACGCCGCTGCAGGCCTTGTTGGGCATCTCCGAACTGCTGCGGTCGAGCCCACTCGGTGAAGAGCAACGGGAATGGGCGCGACTGCTTCACAGTGGTGGGCTCAATCTGAAACAGCTGGTGGACGACATCCTGGACCTCGCCAAGGTCGAGGCCGGCCAGCTCACCCTGGAGCCCCGGCCGGCCAGCCTGCCCAAGGAACTCAATGCCACGCTTGCCTTGTTCCGGCAGCGGGCCACTGACAAGCATCTGGCGCTGGAAGCCGATATCGCTGATGACCTGGACCCGGTCCGTGTCGACATCGATACGCATCGCCTGCGTCAGATCATTTCCAACCTTCTGAGCAACGCGGTGAAATTCACCGACCGGGGGCACGTCAGGTTGTCGGCCTCGGTCACCCACCGCAGCCAGGACCACCTCCACGTGGCGTTCAAAGTCATCGACACCGGCATTGGCATGGATGCCGCAGCCCAGGCGAGGCTTTTTCAACCCTTTATCCAAGTCGACGGCTCGGCCACGCGTCGCGCAACCGGGACCGGCCTGGGCCTGTCAATCTCGGCGCAGCTCCTGCACCTGATGGGGAGTGAACTGAAGGTCACGTCTAGCCTGAACAACGGAAGTTGCTTTCACTTCGAGCTCACTCTGCCGTGGCGGCCCGTCAAGCGCACACCCGACACCGGCCCTGAGGCAGACGACCACGCCAATGCCTTTCAGACGCTCAGCCGGGTGCTTGTGGTCGAGGATCAGCCCGTCAACGTGCTGATCCTCAAGCGTGTGCTCGAACAGTTCGAACTGCAGGTCGAAGTCGCCGACAACGGGCTGATGGGCGTGAACATGGCATGCGCTCAACCATTCGACATCATCATGATGGACGTTCAACTTCCCGAGCTTGATGGCACCGAGGCCACCCGAATGATTCGTGAACGCTGCCCCTCACCCCAACCCTATATCGTGGCGCTCACCGCCAACGCCTTCGACACGGATCGCCAGCGCTGCACCGAGGCTGGCATGGACGATTTTGTGGCCAAGCCCTTTTCGCGCGCCGACATCCAGCAGGCTTTGAGCCGCGCCGCCGCCCAGCGAGCCAACCATTGAACCAACAACCCGCCTGCGATCTGGTCGCGCTGCAAGAGCTGCTAGGCGATGCCAGCGTGGTCCAGGAAATCTGCAGGCTGTTTCTGAGCTCATCGAGCGAGGCTCGAGCCGGCATGGAACACCACGCCCAAACGGGGGATGATCGAGCCTTCGCACGAGAGGCCCACAAGCTCAAAGGCATTTGCGGCAACGTGCAGGCCATCCGCCTGCGCGGCATCTGTGAAGAGTTGGAGCTGTCCAGCGAGTCACTGCCCTCGCGCTGGACCCGGTTGCAGCCGGCACTCGACCGGGAACTCACGCTGGTGCGGGGGTTGATCAAGTCCACCGTCGGCAACTAGGCGCTCAACGTCGCACCGGGCGATGGTCGACACCGTTCGCGACGTGGTGGCCTGCCCAGGCCTTCGCCACGCATTTGGGAATGCACGGATTGACTGGCGCCGCCAAGTTACAGCGTGAAAACAGGCTCCGTCTTGATGCTGCGAGTCAATCAGCGCCTCTTTCACGAGTCCTTTACATTGAGCGCGGTAGCTTTACCGCAACTTCACGGACGGCGGAAACAGGGCTTGGACAATCATGCCAAGGTAGGCGAATCCACCGAGCGGCGTGGCGAGCACGCCCCCGAATTCATCCTGGTGGCCGAAGCAGCCATCTTGCGCGCGTTTCGAGAGCGGCTGTTCTCCAAGCATGCGCCGCTGTCAGCCGTCGATCTATTACGCCGGGTTGCCCTGCGTGTGCCGCTACGGCAATCGGACCTGGAAACGGCACTGGATCATCTCATTGCGGCCCATGCAATCGAACCGGTGGGCGATACGGATGACGACCGCGTGCAACTCACCGATGCCGGCCGCGACCGCGTCTCCAAATTGGGATTCGGCATCCGACCCAACCGTAACGACTGGCGAGCGCTTGCCCAGTGCATGCGCCAGGTCGAGATGCGCCTAGGCGCAAACGTCGAGCAGATGGCTGCGCGCTAAGCCAGAAATTCCAGCACGGCCTTGCTAAGCCGAGCGGGCTGCTCCAACGGAATCCAGTGGCCACCCGGCCATTGTTCATACCGCCATTGACCACGGACCCAACGCGCTGAGCTGCGCATCTGCGACGCCACCAGAAACCGATCGCCCGTGCTGTAGATGCCCAGGGTGTCACAGGACACCGGCGGTTGCGTGCGAAACAACACATCGAACAACGACGCCCGGTAAATGCTGACCGCAGCCGTCAAACGCGCTGGCTCGGCACGCATTCGCTGCATGACGGTGTCCATATCAGGGTGGCTGGCAAACACCCGCCGCAGACTGAATCGGCCCTCCCCCAACAACAACCGTTCGGACAGGCCGGGCAGCTGGAAGAACAAGGTGTACCAGCCGATCTGCTTCTGGCGGAACTCGGCCCGTGCATAGGCTGTGGGATGACCCACCGATATCGGGACCAGCCGTCTCACCCGGTCCGGGTGATGGCCCGCGATCAGCCAGGCCAGCGCGGCGCCCCAGTCGTGGCCGACGACATCGGCCTGCCGAATGTTCAGTGCCGCGAGCAACGCCGCATGATCGTCTGCGATCAGCCGGGCGTGATAGTCGCGGGACCGTGTCCCCAGCTGCGAGGCGCCGCAACCCAGGGTGTCCGGCGCAAGACAGCGGTAGCCGGCGCTGTGTAGCCGCTCGATGACCGGAAGCCACATCGCAGCCTCATCGGGAAACCCATGCAACAGCAACACGACCGGGCGATCAGGCTGATCAGGCGCTGAGTCCAGATAGGACAGCTGAAAACCGCGATGTTCGAAACGCTGACGCTGCACCACGCCGTCTTCCATCACTGCCTCCCTGGCCACCGCCTAAACGGTTTACGGCGCTGGACGTAATCCGTCCAGCAAAATGTCCATTTGCGCCTGAAATCCAGACTGCCAGTCTTCACCGACCAGCCCATCCACCTTGCTGAACTTGCCAGCTGCCAGCAAGGCGCTGAAGCCATGACAAACCGACCAGACATGCGCGGCGATGGGATGGGCGGGCGCCGGCCGGATCTCCCCCACCCGCTGCAATACTTCAATGCTCTGCAAGAGCACTGAAAACGCTGCCTGAGCCGCTTCGTCCAGCGCCGGGTATGCCGATGGATCGGCAATACTGGTGCCGAACATCAGCTGGTAATAAGCCGGCTGCGCCTGTGCAAATTGCACGTAGCAAATGCCCATCTCGCAGAACGAGTCGAGGGTCATCAAATGCACGCCGCCGGGAGATGCTGAACGCAACGCCATCTCAAACTCGCGGAACCCTCTTGTGGCCAGCTCGGCCAGCATCGCCTCCTTGCTCTCGAAGTGGCGATAAGGGGCCGTGGCCGACAATCCCGCAGCGCGGGCGACCGCACGCAGGCTGAGCGATTCCACGCTGCCTTGCAGCAACAAGTTCAACGCCTGATCCAGGCAGCGCTGGCGGGTGGAATCCGTGCCCTGAGCATCTTTCATGCGGCGCAATGTAGCACAGAAGTTTACACCGCACCCTCACATGTTTGCAGTGCTTACTTAAAGGCGTATAGTGCTCACACCCTCCGCCGCCGGAAGTCCCTGATGGCCCGCCCCACCCTTGCAGTCTCCCATCCGTTGTTTCCCCGCCTGGTCGCCGTTCTCACGCTGAGCCTGGCCGGCTGTGGATCGCCGGCTCCGGTTGATTCCTCACCAGCAGCATCCGTGGAACGGGTCCGCATCGCGACTGTCACGGTTGCTCCCAACGCCAGCCAGCTTGCGTTTCCGGGCACCACACAGGCCAGCGACGGCGGTGATCTGGCCTTTCAGACCGCGGGCCGGCTCGCCAGCCGACTCGACATCGGACAAAGCTTTGCCCGCGGTGAGACCCTGGCCACGCTGGACAACCCTCGCCTGCAACCGACGGTCGATGCCGCCAGACAGCGCGTGGAACAGCTTCGCCAGCAACGCCTGCAGGCGGAACGCGATCTGACACGTGTCCAGGCACTGCGTGATCAAAATGCCGCCACCCTTGAGGAGATGGAGCAGGTCCGCTCTGCGCTGGCCGCGCTCAAGGCCGGCGAAGCCGCAGCGCGCGCGCAGCAACTCGAGGCCGAACAACTCCTTGCTGAAGCGCAGCTGACGGCCCCGTTCGCCGGCACCGTCACCCGCAGCTATGCAGACCCCGGTGAGTTCATCCCTGCCGGCACACCCGTGCTGGCGGCTGCGGGCACGGGGCCGCAGTTGGAAGTTGAAATCGTGTTACCGGAATCGCTGATCATGGCGCGGCAGCTGGGTGAATTGATTCCAGTCCACTTCCCTCTGCTGGATCAGACCGTCAATGGGCGCATCGTGGAGGTGGCCACAGCGGCCGCTGGCGCGGGGCGTCTGTTTCCGATGGTCGTCAGTGTGCCGGGCGCATCGCTACGCGCCGGATTAACGGCAGAGGTCATCATCCCGGTGGCCCGGGACCACGAACTCACGGTCCCGCTGCGTGCTGTGATCGATCCCGGCAGCCACGAACCGCACGTCTACCGACTCACCGACGGTCGCGCCGAGCGCGTCCGGGTTCGGGTGGGCGACCTGCTTGGAGAACGCATCGTGGTCAGCGGCGACCTGCAGGCCGGTGACTCGGTCATCACCGCCGGGCTGACACGACTGGTCGACGGTCAGACCGTCAACGTCCTGCGCTAGAGAGGCCGACGTCATGCATCGTTTTGCTGCCCTGGTGCTGGAACAACAACGCCTTATTCTTACCGTCGCCGTACTGCTTGCAGTCAGTGGCGCGCTGGCGTTTAGCACCATGAACCGCCAGGAAGATCCGTTTTTCCCAAACCGGGCCGGACTGATCACCGTGCCCTTCCCGGGTGCCGACCCCGAGCGCATCGAACGCCTGGTGGTCCGACACCTCGAGGAAGAGATTCAACAGGTCGAATCGGTGAATACGGTGAGATCGACCACGCGAACCAACGTGGCGCTAATCACCGTGGAACTCCGGGACGCCATCTACGACACGCAAAGCGCCTGGGAGCGAGTCCGACAGGCCATGGATCGCGCCGCCCTCAAATTTCCGCCGGAGGCCGCCGCCCCCACGCTGGATGACGAGCTGATCGCCACCTCCACCGTGGTGCTGGCCGTAACAGGCGACGATGATCCGATGGTGTTGGCCGACGCCGCCGAACTCATCCGCCACCGGCTGCTGGCCTTGCCCAATATCCAGTCCATTGACCTGATCGGCGACCCCGGCGAGCAGCTCACCATCGCAATTGACGAGGCGACGGCCTGGCGTATGGGTCTGTCTCCAGGCTCGCTCGCCAGCCAGATGGGCGCGAGCAACCAGATCATTCCGGGCGGTACGCTGCGGGTCGACGACACCACGGTCGTGCTCCGGCCGCAAAGCGAATTTCTGTCGCTGGAGGAGATCCGCAATACGCCTATTCGCCTGCCCGGTGGCGACCTGCTGCCGCTCGGCAGTTTTGCGCGCGTCTGGCGCGGTCCGGCCGAGCCAGCGCAAAGCCAGTTTTACTTCAACGGCCAGCGTGCCGTTGGCGTTGACATCGTCACCGTTCCAGACGCGACGAATCAGGTCCGTTTCGGCGAACAGCTCCGAACGCTGTTGGACGAACTCACGCCGCGGCTACAGGACGCCAACCCCGCCTTTGCCAACCTGCGAGTCGACGAGGTGTTCTTTCAGCCGGATCGTGTGCATCAGCGGCTTCGTGACCTGAGCACCGACCTTGCGCTGGCGATGGTCATCATTCTCGTGGTGCTGTTCAGCTTCATGGGTCTGCGACTGAGTCTGGTCGTTTCGGTGGTGCTACCGCTGGTCACGGCCGTCACCGTCGCCATCTACGCCATGAACGGCCAGGTGCTGCACCAAATCGCGGTCATCGGCTTGATCATTGCGCTGGGCATCCTGATCGACAATGCCATTGTCATCGTGGAGAACATCCAGTGGCGGCTGAATCAGGGGGCGACACGCCAGGAGGCCGCGGCCCAATCCGTGCGCGAGTTGATCGGCCCGTTGGGTGCCGCCACCGGCACCACGCTCGCCGCTTTTGTGCCCATGCTGCTGGCCAAGGGCGGCACCGGAGATTTCACCCGCGCCATTCCCGTGACCATCATGACCGCGCTGGCGATGAGCTACCTCGCCGCCATGACTGTCACGCCCATTATCGCCGCCCGATTTCTCCGGCCTCGCAGCACCGTTTTGACACGTGGGCAGTGGCCCGAAGCCATGGGGCGCCTGGCGGGTGGCCTGGCCACCCGCCGACCAGGCCGGGTGTTCCTGTTCGGTGCGCTACTCGTCGGTTTGTCGTTCTTCATGGCGCGCTGGGTCGATGCGCAGTTCTTTCCGAATGCCGATCGCAATCAGATCGTCGTGGATTTCACCCTGCCCGAGGGCACCGCACTGCCCCACACGCTCAGCATTGCCACGGTGCTGGAAGAGGCCTTGCGCGCCGACCCCGACGTGCAGGCAGTGCACGGCTTCGTCGGCGACAGCGGCCCGCGGTTTTATTACAACGTTCCCAATGCCTCTCGCGACCCGCGCCGGGGGCGGCTGGTGGTCGAGACCTCGGGTCTGGATGGCAATCTGCGCGTCATCGAACGCATCCGGGCATTCGCCCTGGCCAGGCTGCCGGAAGTCGAACTCATCGCCAAGCAGCTGGCCCAGGGACCGCCGATTAACGCACCCATCGAGGTCCGGGTGTTCCATCCCGACCCCAAGCCTCTGGCCGTCGCCACGCAGCAGGTCTACGCCGCGATCAAATCCATTCCTGGCGTGGTCGACGCCCGCCACGACCTGGGGCTCGGTGTTCCCAGCGTCAGCTTCGAGATTCTCAGCGCCGTCGCCTCGGACTACGGCCTGAGCCGCGCCGATGTTGCCCAGGCGCTGCTGGGCCGGTCGACCGGTCTAACCGTCGGCTCGTACCGTGCCGGTGATGAGCCGGTGCCGATCCGGCTACGGTCCGCCGACGGCGAGCGCTACCCCCTGGCGCAGCTGGCCGGAGTCAATGTCTACTCTCCGGCCGCCGGCCCGATTCCCCTCAGCGCGCTGGTGCAAAGCCATGTGCAGTGGCAGCCGGCCGCTATCCGGCATCGTGACGGACGCCGCCTGGCCACGGTGTCGTCCGAACTGGACCCGGCGTTCGTGTACACCGAGGTGCTCGATGCACTCCGCCCCAAGCTGGCTAAGCTGAACCTGCCCGCCGGCGTGGAAATCGCCTACGGCGGCGAAAGCGAAACCAGTGGGGAGGCCAATGCCGCGCTGCTAACAACTGCACCATTCGGCCTGATGCTGCTGCTGTTCTTCCTGCTGTTGCAGTTCAACAGCTTCAAGCGGGTGGCCATCGTCATGATGACGGTGCCGCTGGCCGCCGTGGGGGTTATCCCGGGGCTGGTTCTCACCGATTCGCCGTTCGGGTTTCAGCCCCTGCTGGGCATCATCGCCCTGGTCGGCATCGTGGTGAACAACGCCATCGTGCTCATCGATGTCATCGATCAGCAACTGGATCGTGGTGAACCGCTTGCAGCCGCCGTCCGAGCCGCGGTCGAGCGACGCACACGTCCGATTCTGCTGACCACCGCAACAACCATTGCTGGCCTGCTGCCGCTGGCATTCTCCGGCACCAGGCTGTGGCCACCCATGGCCTGGGCCATCATCTCGGGCCTGGCCGCCTCGGCGTTTCTGACGCTGTTCGTCGTCCCTGCCACCTGCTCGCTTTGGCTGAAATCGGAGGCCGCCCATGCGTAGTTCCGCTCTCCTGCTTGCCAGCCTGCTGGCAGGCGCATCCAGCCCCCTCGCCGTCGCCGCGCCGACGAGCCTGACCGCCACCATGCAGGCGGCGGCCGAAAACACGAGGGTCCAGGCTGCACGCTGGCGTGCCCAGGCCGCAGACGCCACGGCCAGGGCCGCCTGGCGAGGCAGCTGGGCCCCCAGCCTGGACTTACAGGCCCAGGCCGCGCACCGCGACCAACTCTCCACGATCGACACGCCGGCGGGCGCGTTCACACTGGGCGACCGCGACGTTTACGAGGCCACGCTCAGCCTGCGCCAGCCCCTGCTGGACCTGTCGAATCAGGCCTATGGCGCACCGGCGTCCCAGCGTGTGGCCCAGGCACAGCACCAGCAGGTCCTGCGCCAACAACGGGTGCAAGCTGCCGCGGCGGCCCGCCGCTACCTGGACTGGCTAGCACTGGAGGCCCAGCGGCAAGCCATCCTGGCGCTGCAGGACAGCCTGCAACTGCGCGCGGCGCGGGTCCGCAACCAGTCCGCCGCAGGCCGAGCGCTGCAGGCCGATGTCCTCGATATCGATGTCGCCGTCACGGAAGCTCGCCAGCAACTGGTTGAAATCGAAGCCAATCAAACCGTGCTGCAGCAGGACCTGATACGGCTAGCCGGCCGCCCGATCCAGCCGCAGGATGCCCGCCCGCCCGACCACGCCGCAGGGCCCATCCCGACGCCTGATTGGGCCAAGGTCTTCGCACAGCGCCGCGACCTGCAGGCCCTGCGCCTGCAACGCGAGGGCCAACACCTGCTGGCCAATGCCGAGCGCGCCAGTGCCTGGCCGACGCTGGGCGCGGCGGTCAGCGTCATTCGCAGCCAGGGCAACCCGTTCACCCCGGAGGAGGACGTTCGCGTCGGCCTCAACCTACAGTGGCAGCCCTTTACCAGCGGCCGGATCCAGGCACAGCGCCAGGCCGCCGAGTCACAACGCAGCGCCCTGGACGCAGACATCGGACAACTGCAGGCCGCGATCCGGGTTGAGGTGGCCGAGGCCCAGGCGTCGATCCGCACGGCCATCAGCCTGGCGGAACTGGCGCAATCGGGTGTCACCGCCAGCGAGGCCAGTCGCCAGGTCCGCGTCGCCCGTTACGAGGCCGGTCGGGCGACCGTCGATGAAGTCCTCGACGCCGAAGCCGCCTACGCCCGGCAGCGCGCACAGGCTGCTACCGCCGGGTACCGTTTGCTCACTGCCCTCATCGCCTATCGACTGGCCACGGGCGCATCGCTGTTCGAAGATCTCAGCTTATGAACCTAATCGTGAATCAAGCGGACTACCGCGACCCCATCCATGCCCAGGCCATTCGCGATCTGCTGGCGGCCTATGCCGCAGACCCCATGGGTGGCGGCAAGACGTTGGCAGCCGACGTGCTGGACCGTGTGGTTCCGGAGCTGGCCAAACGACAAGACGCGTTCACGCTGCTGGCCTGGGTCGATGGTGAGGCCGTTGGCTTTAGCAACTGCTTCGAGGGCTTTTCCACGTTCGCCGCCCGCCCGGTCGTGAATATCCATGACCTTGCCGTACGGCCAGACCATCGAGGCCGCGGCATCAGCCAGGCCCTGCTGGCCGCGATTGAGCAGGAAGCGCGAGCGCGCGGCGCCTGTAAGCTCACGCTGGAAGTGCTAAGCCACAACCACGTCGCCCAGGCCGCCTATACGCGCTGGGGATTCAAGGGTTACGCGCTCGACCCCAGCGCGGGGCATGCGCTGTTCTGGGAGAAACCGCTCACCGGCTAAGGAATTCGCGTCGCCTGCCAGGTCACGGCCTTCCAGCCGTCCTGCTGGAGGCGGAACACGCCGGTATTGAAGTACTCGCCGATCCGTTCCCCGCCCTGATCAGCCGTCAGGCGAAACGTGATAACAGCGGCGCCCTCGAGGAGCTGAATTTGCACCGACTCGGCGGCATACCGAACCGCCGCAGGTGGCGAATCGGCATTGTCCGCAGGCGGGTCAAAGCCGGCCAGAATCTCCGCCTTGCCAAAGCGCTGGCCCGAGGAGCTGGTGTAGACCAGACCCTCGGCCCAAAACGTTTCGTGCATGACGCGTTGGTCGGCCGCCGCAAGAATGCGGTCAAGCAAGTCCGCCAGCACCTCGCGCTCGCCGCCCAGCGCAGCAGGCGCGTGAAGGGCCCCGATCACCGCAACCGCCGCCAACCACTGCTTCACGACACGCTCTCCCATTAAACGCACAGCCTAACGCAGCGACAGGGCACCCACCCGACCGCGACAGATGCCGGATGGATGCCCACAGGCGTGCTCGGCTAGCGAACCTCGCCGAACTCCAGGTAACGCCCCACGGCGGTCAGCACGGCTTCCCACTCCTTGGGCGCGATGCTGTCCACGGGGTCGTTACCAAAGCGCACACCCACCATGTTGAGCGACGGACCCACGCTGACGCGCTGGTGGCCGTAGCCAGCGGCGGTGTAGTTGCCCGAATCGACACCGCCCCAATGCGGCCACATGTAGCCACGCGGGCCGCCGCCATTGGCCTTGTCGTAGTTGTGCGACGCCTCGACCCAGGCTTCGGGCACGATTTGCCGTCCGTCCAGGCTGCGCCCACCGTTGCGGAACAGCTCGCCGAATCGCAGCATGTCGCGCGGCGTGGCCATCAGGCCCATCGATGCAAAGGTGTTGCCCAGGCGGTCGACCATCACCAGTGCGTCATCCCGCATGCCGGCTGGCTGCCAGATCTTCTCAGACAGAATTTCGGCATAGGGGCGCGCATACACGCGCTCCAACAGCCAGGCCAGCATCTGGGCATCGCCGCTGTTGTAGCGATAAAAATCACCCGGCTCCGAGACCCGCGTCAGGCGCAGCAGGTACTCATCGCGTGTCATGCCGTACAGGCCATTGCTGTGAAAGTCAGCCCCCATCAGCACCAGCTGCTCGGGCTGATGGACGGGCACGTCCACCCAATACGTGCCCGATTCCATCTGCAGCAAATCCTCGATGCTCACGCCTTCCCAAACCGTATCCGCGGCCTCGGGGATGTAACGCTTGATGGGATCGTGGATCGAATCGACCAGCCCTTCGGCCACAGCAATCCCGACCAGCGCCGTAGTCACGGACTTGGTCACCGACCACATATGCGCCCGCGTCTTGGGGTTGTAACCGTTCTGGTAGTCCTCGTAGATGAACTGCCCGTTGTGCATGAAGGCAATGGCATTGGTCTGCCCGCTCTCCATGTACTGCTCCAGCGTGCGGGTGCGGCCATTGACCTCGTAGGTCAGCTGGCTCAGATCAACCTGCGCCTCGGGCAACGCTGCAGCCGCCGGGTTCGCACGAACCACCTGCGTCGGCAGAATCACGATCACCGTCGTGGCATCGACCGGCAGCAGCAAAATCGCGTACTCCCCATCCATGCTGTCCTCGATCACCCGCACCGGCTGACCACCGCTGAGCAGCAGGTCTGCGCGGGCCTGTAACAGGTCCACCAGCGGTCCAACGGCGGGCGCGAATTCGTTGGGCGTTGGGTAGTAACGCCCCACATGCATGGCCAGCACATCCCCCAGACCATCGGGCAGCGTGGCCAATGCAGTCAGCACTTGTTCGGGGTCGTTCGGCAGCGAGTACAGGCCGGCGCGTTCCACCATGTGCACCAGCTCTTCGAGCAGGATGACGCCCTCATCTGGCGCCTCGGCACTGGTGTCATCCGGAGCTTGTGATGCCGCGGCTGTATCTTCTTCGGTACCGCCGCAAGCGGCCAGCAGGACGACGGACAGCAATGCACCCAGCAGCGGGCGCCCAATGGACAGGCTCATGATGGTCTCCTCGGTTAACGGTCCGCTGTGTCCGCGGACTCCGATCGCGCTACCCCCCAGGTCGGCCGCGATGACAGCGGGCGGCCACTTGGAAGCCAGGACTGTTTAACCAAAAATTAACACGCAGGGCGGCGGGCAGCGCGTCGTAAATTCGCCCCAAGCGTGGTTTAAGGCGCGGGGCTCGCTTTGCAAATCAACGCTGGATACCGGGTCCACCCGGCGATCAAAGCCCGCAAATCGAACAAACGGCACAGCCGATCGCCGCGGGTGCCAGACTGCTATCCACAGGCAGTGTCGATCTCGAGACGCTGAGAATAAGCACCGGCCCGATGGCAATTGGTCGCTTCAGTGGCCGCCGTGATCCGAATGGCCGGCATGCGATTCGTCAGTGGCGCCGACCCGTTCCCTGTGCTGGGCGAAGACCTGCCGCTGCTCACCCTGGAATGCGATCACCTCATAGGGGTCCACCCGGTCGCCCATTTCCATACCGGGGGAGCCAATCGGCATGCCAGGAACGGCCAGACCCTGCACGGCAGGCCGCTCGGCCAGCAGGCGCTGGATGTCCTGCGCCGGAACATGGCCCTCAACCACGTAATCCCCGATCGTCGCCGTGTGGCACGACCGCAGATCACCCGGCACGCCCAGCGACCCCTTGAGCGGGTTCATCTGTGGCTCATCCACGACCTCGACCGTCAGGCCATTGGCCCGCAAGTGATCCACCCAGGCAACACAGCAGCCGCAGGTGGGCGACTTGTACACCGTCATCACCGGCAACGCCGCCTGCGCCTCGGCCGCACGGTCGTCGCCACCACCACAGCCCCCCAGCCCGGCCACCACGAGCAGTGCGGCCATCCAAGCCAGTTGCGGTCGCCGGCTGGCAATGCGTTGGATCAGCATCAGAAGCATCTACTAGAAGGGTCGGACCGATAGTGTATTCGAGGTCTTCGGGGCCGTGATACGCAACAGGGCGGCCGCGGAGCACTGTGAGCGCCGGGACTTCGAGGGGACTCATCCGCCTGTGTTCCCATCGCCGGTGCTCTAACGCAGCCTCAGCCCCCCTGCCCCAACCACCTGACGAAAGGCGTGACATCGTCTGTTGACTCCGTGGTGGAGCCGCTAATACATTCGTATCAAATGACAGAGCCAATGAGCTGGCGCGCTTTTCTGCGCAAACAAAGCCAGCCGCCCAACCGAAGACCCGAGGAGACACGACATGCGATTCATACGACGACTCTTGTTGCTGCTGGCCCCCAGCTTGTTCCTTTCCGGCTGTGGCGGCGGCTCGAGTGATGCCACGGCACCGGGGGTGGAGGCGGGTGCGCTATCTGACAGCCTGCCCATTGTTTTTGTGCATGGGGCGGCCGGTTCGGCAGCACAGATTCAAGCCCAATCCATGCGTTACGTCGCCAACGGTGTGCCACCGGAGAAGATCCACACCTTTGAATATGATGCGGGTGTCGAGGGCATCGCAATGGCAGCGGGCGGGCAGCTGTTGCTACCGCTCTATGAGTTCATCCAGGATGTCACCGCGCAACATGACGTCGATCAGGTGTACCTGATCGGCCATTCCCTGGGCACGATCGTGTCAACCGAGTATCTCTCATCGGGTTTCGCCACCACGCCGCTGCCCGTGCCCGCCCCGGCGAATCTGGTCGCCGGTTTTGTCAGCATTGATGGCGCAGTCAGTCCGGTTTGCCCGGGCCTGGTGCCCTGTATCGGCATTTTCGATGGCCAAAGCAACGTCGGCATGGGGCAGAACAACACCTATATCGAGAATCAGGCCCATGTTGAGGTCGCGACCTCGCCCGAATCCTTCGAAGCCCAGTACGCATTCTTTTACGGCGAGCGGCCAGCCATCGTAGACATCGAACTGCAGGGGCTCGAGGTTTCGGTCTCAGGCCGCACGGTGACATTCCCGCAGAACACAGGCCGCCCCGACGCCGAGCTGGCCATCTGGCCAATCGATTCGGCCACCGGTCATCGTATGGCCGACACGCCGACGGCAACCATGGTTCCCGACGCAGACGGGTTCTGGGGGCCGGTGACGCTGCGCACCGACACGCACTATGAGTTCCTGCTAACCGCCAGCGATTCGGTGCCACATCACTTCTACATGCCGCGGTTTGTTCGCGACACCGAGCATGTGCGTTTGCTGTCCGGCCCGAATGACAGCGACACCCGCAGCAACACCAATCTTGGCGACGCCCACGCAGCGGTCGTCATTTCGCGCATGCGCGAATGGTTTGGAGACCATGCCACCGCCGGTAATGACATCGTCGAGATCAGCACGCGCAGCCCATCTGTCGGCGACCAGCCCGTGGTCAATGCCATCACGCCTGAAGTTGGCAACGACACCATCGGTATTCACATCCATGATGACGCCGCGACCCCGCAACAAACCACGCTCGAGCCGTTGCCGTATTTCCCGGATCAAGCCTTCCAGACGGGCGTAGACGTCTACATGCCGGCGGCCGAGCCGCCCGACGGCACGATCACGATGCGACTCATTCCCCGTGGGCGCAGCGAGTTCTCACAGACGATCAACTTCCCCAACTGGGCCTCCAGCGGTCACCGCGTCAGCATCAACTTCAACGATTTCGACCGCATGGAATGAGCGCGGCGGGGTTCGGGTTGACGTGACCAGGCCAGCGGCCTGAGTCACCGATACCCGAACGCCCTCGCCTGCTCCAGCACCTCTGGCACGAAGCCCGTCAGGTCGTCCCGCCACGGCAGTGGGCCCTCCAGCGACTGGGGTTTGGACTGCTGCGGCCGGAAGACTGGGTTTTCCAGAAACTTGGGGTCTGAGCCGTAGGGGGCTGACGGCGGGCCGATGCAAGCGAAGATGGACCGCTCGGGGTGGAGCATGGCGTCCAGGGCCTCGGCATCGTCTCGCATGCCCGCCCAGCGGACGATCTCCGTCAGATGGCGCTCGGGATCGGCCAGCACGTCCTCGCCGCGCACACGCATGATCTGCTCGGCCGGCACATCGGATAACGCCCGCAGGATGTTCTGATGAATCTGCAGCCAAGCGATTTGCGGGTCGAAGGTCGGTGGATCGGTCGAGTGATCCTTGAGATCGGCTGCCACGCTGTCCTCGCGGTGACCGATCATGTTCACCAGCGAGCTGCACTGGCCGCGCGGGTGCCGTAGCAAATGCAAATACCGCGCGTGGGGAGCTGCCTGCTTCAAGCGGCGCAGGAAGCCTGGCCGCCAAACGGTGGCAATGCTTTTTTCCACCAGCACCTGCGGTGCGACCTTGCGGGCCAGCAACTGGAACATGGCGGCTGTAGATAGGTGGCGACGTTCAGCCAGCCAGCCCTTGGCTTGATCCACACTGGCATCGGTTTGCTCGCCAAAGTACAGCTGGGCCACGGAGCGCAGCAGTCCGTCCTGCAAATTCCCGGGCGACAAGGCGAAGAACTTGAGCAACTGGTCCATGTGGTCGGTCATGAACAGTTGTAGCTCGGGCAGCCCAGCCGACTGCGGATGGGCACCGAGCATGGCCGAGGTCAGCGACGAAAACGACCGGGGCGGCGACAACACCACCAGCGGGGGTGGAAAATCCAACGCCGTGCTCACGGCCCCGCCTCGCCCGGATCGGCACCACGCCACACCTCGCAGCCTCCGCGGGGATTGTGGACATACTCCCACTGGCCGTTGCGTTGGATGGCACGGTCCGGCGCCAGGACATTGGCCGTGGCGATGAACACGCCATAAGGCGTGGACAGAATCTGACGTACACCCCAGTTGCACTCGTTATCAAAGCCGTTGCGGGTCATGCAGTCCCAGTGGACACCGTCCTCGGACGACCACACATCGCAGCCCCCCATATTGCGGACGAACCAGTCCACACCCATGCGGGCAATTTTCTTCTGGGCGACCTCGCTCCATTGATGGATTGGGCAATACGGCAGCAACTGGGCCCAGCTGAATGTGCCCACATACAACCGGCCGGCATGCACGCCCATGCGCCAGACGTAGCCGTTGAAGAATTTGTTGAATCCGGGTCGGTAGCCCGAGATGGGATAGCGGGCACCCTGGGGAGTAATCCGCGACTCCCCCATCACCAACTCCCAGGAGTCATCCGGATGCAGCCGGATCAGCTCGGCTGCGGCCGGCCCGATGTTGAGCTTGCGGTGATAGCCCCCGTTAACGATGCCCGAGCCGACATAAAGCGCGCCCTTGAACTCACAGAGGCTGACAGCCACTTCGTTCAGCGGGCCGCGCCCCGCCCCGTGCGACAGCACGCGCCGCCAGTCGTAGGGCGGATCACCCTCGGCGCGGGTTTTCCAGATCTCGAAGCCATTGCGGGCGTTCACCGTGCCGGCATACAGATGGTTGTTGAATGCCGCCATCTCGAACACCGTGAGATTGGCCGGGTCACCAAAGCCCTGGCTGGAGACCGCACGCCACTGCCCGGTGCGCGGGTCTGAACTTTCGAAGATGGCCGGTCGGCCACCCACGCATTCCTGCGACTGCCGATCGCCCGTGGTGGAGCCGGTCGGGGATGTATAAAGCTTGCCGTTGAAGATTTGCATGGTGCGAAACGAGCGCACATTGTCGCCCCAGTTCGGGCCAGGCAGCTCTTCGAAATGCACGCCGTCGGCGGTGCGCATCACCGTTGGACGCGGTGCCTTGCGCGGGGCCCAGGTGGCGATATACAGCACGGGTTCATCGTCGCTATCGCCCTGGAATACCGCCATGCCGCGATACCCGATAAAGCGCGGCACGTCGCGACCGTCATCGGCGCGAACCCAGGGCGCGCGATAGGCCAGCGTCCAGCCGTCATCCGCTGCAGGGTCGTAGCACCAGATTTCGGCGCGCCGGTCCAGATCGTAGATATCCTCCGGCGGCGTGACCGGCCAGGGGTCCAGCGGTGGCAGCGGGTCGTTATGCGCCAGCATCTGGAACGTCGCCCGTGTGGTGCCGACGTACAGCTTGCCCTTGAACCAGGCCATGCTGTGTGGGTAGTTGTTGTAGCCGTCGCCGAAGCCATTCTCGCTGACCAGTTTGAAATGCTCTCCAGCCAGCGCATGGGGCTCAGGCTGGTCCAACGACAAGGGCTCGGCGCCTGGCGGCCAAACCGGCGTGGGCAGAATGAGGTCGGGATCCAGTGGTGGCGTCAGCATTTGATTTGCGCCCATGGCCCTAGGGAATCCAGCTCCAGACCTCAACCATGAAGAAACGGGCGAGCCCCCGGGTGAACGCCAGACCCGCGGGCTGGGTCTGACCCTGCACCCGAGCGTGGCCTGTCATCTCCGGACGCAGGCGGCCGTCGGCATTTTCGATGGCCATTTGCACACGCACCACCCGGCCGTAATCGCCGGTCTCGGCATTGGGTGCGATGCCGGCCACCGTGCCGGTGAAGCTCACCCCCGGATAGGCCCAGGCCTTGGCCGAAGCCTCGGCACCTAGCGTCACATCACCGATGTCGTTCTCCGGAATGCGGATCTCGGCCAATACCTGGCCGGTCTCCTCGATACTCAGCAGGCGATCGCCACGCGCCAGATAAGTGCCGCGTGCGAATCGCAGGTCCTCCGACACCACCCGACCCGCACGGGGCGCCCGCAGCTCGGTGTAGGCCAGTTGCTGGCGGGCATAATCCAGCTGTGCCTGCTCGGCCGCGATGGCCGCCTCCAGGGCCGCCAGTTCCTCGGAGGTGATGCCGGCGCGAACCACGGCCAGCGCATTCGTGGCCTCAGCCAGGCGCTCGCGGTCCAGGGCGGCCTGGGCTTCGGCCTGGCTGGCGGCCTGACCGGTGGCCGCACCGCGCTGGTAAGCCGCAGCCAGGCGGTCGGCCTCGCGTTGACTGGATTGGAAACGTCGCTCTGCCGTCGCCACCCGCTGTTCGGCCAGGGCGATCTCCTCGGGTTCGGCGCCCCGCTCCGCCAATGCTCGCTCCGCGTTCAGCCGGGCCAGCCTTGCCTCGCTGGTGGCGACCCTCGCCCGCTCTTCATCGGCGGACAGCCGGGCCAACAGCTGCCCCTGCTCCACCTGGTCGCCCTCGGCCACCAGCACTTCGCGCACTTCGCCGGCGATGAGAGCGCGCACATCGGAGCGATCATTGGGCAGCACCGTGAAATCTCCGGTGGGCTCGTATGTATAGGGAATCAGTGCCAGCACGAGCAGCACGGCGCCGCCGATCCCCCAGCGCATCCACGTCCCCCGACGCGTTCGCTTTCGACGGGCCGCCAGTTCCGGATTCCGGGCTTCCATTTCCTGTGCAAGCTGATTGCGCGCTTTCGATCGTTTCATTGGATTCCACATGACAACCCCGCAGGCAACGAGGAATAGAACAACACCCAGCCCGGCCCACTCCCGCGCCAGCCAGACCCCGATCAGGTGAAACAACACCCAGGCCACGATGGCCAGCCACAGCACCACCGCCAGGGCGTAAACCCGAATCGCCAGCGTCGACACGCCTTTGGGCTTAAGCCGCCGCCAGATCCGACCACGGCCGAAGATGGCCGCGATGGCGATGTCGCGTAGATCCGGCGTATCCAGCTGGGTGGCGAGCAACTGATAACCCTCATGCCGCGACATCGGGTTGAGACGTAGCAAGCAAACCCAGGCCGACAGCACGCCCACACCGGCGAAGAGCAGCGGCAGATCCGATGCCCCACCCCGGCTGACTAGCCAGCCCAGGCTGGCCAGTACGAACAGCGACGCCATCGCCACCAGCGATGACGCGAGAATGGCCAGCCGGTCCGGATGGTCATAACGCTGATCCTGGTTGCTCAGCACCGGTGACACATCGGCGTAGAAGCGCGGCAGCAGCCGGAACATAAAGGTGATGCCAAACGCCGGCAGACGCCCCATCCGCCGCTGGTACTCGGCCGCCCGCGCCAGCTGCCCCAATAAATTCACGGAGAAAAACCCCAACACCGCGACCTGCAACAGCGCCAGCGGCCCGACCAGACGCTGCAGATCCAGCCAGACATCGATGCGGTTGCGCATGAGCCCCAAGGCCAGCAACCCGAGCACCCCGGCCAGCAAGCCCATGCGCCACCGGGCGTGCATGGGCCAATTCAGCAGACGGCCCGCCCACAACAGCGAGCGCGTGGACAGATGCCAGTGAATATCCGGTGTACGCGCCTCCCGCAGTGCGTGTTGTCGCGCCAGCCGCGAACGCGCCAGAGGCTCGGCCTCGCGGTGGGCCCGTTCGGCATTCCATTCATCCGGCGCGGCCGGTCCGGCGTCGTTGGCCGCCGCCCCCCAGTGCCCATCACCTGACTCCAGCAGGCCGGCCCGGTCCAGTTCGGCGAGCAGACGCTGGGCTCTTGGGCGGTCGACCGTCAGACCCTGCTCGTGAGCGGCCTCGACCGCAGCCGCCAGGCTCCGGGTGCCATCGAACAGACTGACCAGCCGGTACTCCATTTCATCGAAGCGGAAGACGCGCCCATCGGCGGAGCTGGTCAGCAGGATGATCTCGGCGTAGCGCGTCGCGATACGCGACTGACTGCGATACACCAACTGTGGATGGGTCGCCGCCATGCTAGTCGCTAAGCAGCCGGTTAACCGCCATCAAATCGTCCACCCCCAAGGTGCCGGCCGCGGCCTGTAATCGGAGGCTGTTGAGCAGGTAGGCATGAATGGCCCGTGACAGCGCGCGCTCGGCATCAAAGCGTTCGCGCAGCGACTGCACCAGGTCCACGGCTGTTCGGGTGCCGGCAAAGACTCCACCCTCGGTGGCCTCGACCGCGTCGTAGGTTGCGCCCCGGGCCGCCTGCAGGGCCTCGATCTGAGCCTGCCCCAGTTCCAGCGCCGAGTAGGCTCGCAGGGCATCGAACTCGGCCTGGCGCAGCGCCCGTGCCTGACGGGCCAGGGCCTGTTGGTAGCGCGCCATCGCGGCCGAGGTCCGCGCCCGAGCTTCTCCGCCATCAAACAGCGACAGACGCAGCTCCAGCCCAATCAGGTCTTCGGAATCCTCCCGCGCGCCGGTGACACCGCCGGAGTTGTCGAGGTACTCACGCTGGGCAATCAAATCCACCGTCGGCCATCGTGCCGCCCGCTGCACATCCACCTGGCGGCCTGCCACTTCGGATTCCAGCCGGGCCGCAACCAGCATCGGATTGCTGCTGCGGGCCTGCTCCACCCAGTCCTGCTGGTTGGCCGGCTCGACCGGGGGCAGTGCTCGTGACAGTGGGACACGGGCCAGCCCCGTCGCCAGCTGGCCGGTGAGCAACGCCAGCTCGGCCCGAGATGTGTCCAAAGCCTGCCGGGCTCGCAGCAGCCTGGCCTGGGCCAGTTCCCGCTGGGCATCGGCCTCCGACTGACCGGCGCGGGTGGCCAGTTCCAGACGGGTCTGCTCACGTATCTGGTCGGCGCGCTCCGCGATGGCCTGTAACTCGGCGCGAAAAACCTCGAGATCCTGCTCGGCATCCAGCGCCGCGAAGTAGGCCTCGGCGACGCGCAACATCAAGTCACTTTCTGCTGCATGCAGACGCGCCAGCGCTGCGCCTGATCGCAGTGCCGCTACATCTCTGGCCCGCCAGCGATCCAGCCGCAGCAGCGGCTGACGCAGGGCGATGGCATAGCTCAAGGCCTCGAAATCGTCATCACGGTTCAGGTTGTCGAGACCGAAAAATTCACCATCGACTTCACGGTGGTTGGCCGTGGCCCGGCCTGCGAGCGTGAGAACCGGATGGTAGCCGGCCCGCGCCAACTCCTGATCGGCCAGCACTTCTGCATAGCGGGCCTGCGCTTCAACCCAGGTCGGGTCCTGATCCAACGCCAGGGCGTAAGCCCGGGCGAGATCATCCGCAGCAGCGGCCGTGGCACCGACGAGGCCGCCAATGATGGCAACCCACCTGCCGAGAACAGCCCACCCTTTTGTCTTCCCTGACACGAACGCCCCAGTGGCTGCCAAGCCATACGATCCAGACATGAGCTGCAGCTTAGCCAGCGCCTGTTCATGCGCTCTATGGAGAGGTCACGCGCGGCCCTGTAGGAAATTTCCGGTACCGGTCGCCGGGCCGATCAAGCCGTTCAGGCTCAAACAAACAACAAGCCTCAAGTTTCGCTGAGGGTCGCCGATCCCAAACCCAATCAGGAAGCCACGGCTTCCCAACCAGGCTGCGAACCGGAGGCTGCCATCGTGGCATCAACAGCGAACAACGCATCGCCCATGACCTTGGAAGGTGACCTGACCATCGAGCGGGTCACCGCCGTGCGGCAGGCGATTATCGACGCCGCCCCCACCCAGATCTCGCTAAACGGCGTGGAGCGGATCGATCTGGCGGGTGTGCAACTACTGGTCAGCGCGCACAAGAGCTTGTCGGACAAGAGCGATCAGCCGCTTTTCTGCGAGGTCCCCGAGACGGTGGCCGCGCAGGTGCAGCAACTGGGCCTGGATGTCGATTTGTTCCGCATGGATGGTCAGGCATGACGCCGTTCGAGGAAACATTCCGCCAGGAAACCGCAGACCTGCTGGAAGACCTGGAGGCCGCGCTGCTGGAGATGGAAGATGCGCCTGACGACATGTCGCTGGTGGATCGGGCCTTTCGTGCCATGCATACCATCAAGGGCAGCGGCGCCATGTTCGGTTTTGACGCGGTGTCCTCCTTCACCCATCACCTGGAAGACGCCTTCGACCAGGTGCGCCGTGGCGAACTCTCCATCAGCCAGGAACTGATCAGCATCGGGCTGGACTCGCGGGATCATATTCGCACGCTGATCGACACCAATGCCGAGCACCCGGACACCGCCGGGCTGCTCAACCGGCTGAGTGCCGTCACCCAGACCGGCGGTGCCGTGGCATCGGCCGCACCCAGCGAGCCCCCGCCCGCTGACGCGCCGCAGGCCGAACCGTCAAAGACCTGCTACCAGATCAAGATTCGTCCCAGTGCCGACACGTTCATGACCGGCACCAACCCGCTGAACCTGCTACGCGAACTGGGCGAGCTGGGTGACATGCGCCTGCAAACCAGCACGGCGCGGACACCGAACCTGGACGAACTGGATCCCGAGCAGCTCCTGGTCGACTGGGACATCGAACTGCTCAGCGAGCAGACCCGCAACGCCATTGATGACGTGTTCCTATTCGTCAGCTTCGACTGGGATATCAACATCGAGGTCCGGGCGGCGGCCAGCGAGTCCACACCCGGGCCGGCTGCCGAAGCGCCCGCAGCCACACCGACGGCAACCGCAGAACCAGCGGCAGCGCCGGCGCCGACCGCGGCCAAGCCTGACAACAGCCCGAAACCGGCTGACAAACCGGCTGCTGCGGCACCACCGCAAGAAACGGTCAAGGTGCCGGCCGAGCGCCTGGATCACCTGATCAATGTCGTCGGCGAACTGGTGATCTCTCAGGCCCGGCTGCTGGATCTGACGGCGCGCCGCAGCGATGAGGAATTGTTGGGCATTGCCGAGGAACTGGAACGCTTGACCAACGACTTGCGCGACACGGCAATCAACATCCGCATGTTGCCCATCGGTTCCACCTTCGCCCGGTTCCGACGCCTGGTCCGTGACCTGTCCACCGAACTCGGCAAGGACATCAAGCTGGTGACCGAGGGTGCGGAAACCGAACTCGACAAGACGGTCATCGACAAACTGGGCGATCCGCTGGTCCATCTCATCCGCAATAGCCTGGATCACGGCGTGGAATCGCCCGACGAACGCGAAGCCGTCGGCAAGCCACGTACCGGGCAGATCACCCTGACTGCGCAGCATCGCGGTTCACATGTGTTGATCGAGGTACGAGACGACGGCAAAGGGCTGGACGCCGAGAAATTACGTGCCAAGGGCATCGAACGCGGACTGATCAAGGCGGATGCCCAGCTCAGCGAACAGGAATGCTACGAGCTCATCTTCCAGGCGGGATTCTCCACCGCCCAGACCATCTCGAACATTTCGGGTCGCGGCGTGGGCATGGATGTGGTCAAGCGATCCATCGAGGCCCTGCGGGGAACCTTGAACATCAGCAGCGAGCTGGGCGTCGGGACCACCATCCACATCCAGTTGCCGCTGACATTGGCGATTATCGAAGGCCTGCTCGTTGAGCTCGGCCCCGACCGCTTTGTCATTCCGTTGTCCGCGGTCGAGGAGTGTCTGGAAATCAGCGATGCCGATGCCCAGGGGCTGTTCGGCCTGGTCGAGCTACGCGAACAGCTGCTGCCCCGGGTCGCGCTGCGTCACTGGTTCGAGATTGGCGGCGCCCGCCCCGAAACACACCAGGTGGTGATCGCCCGCAGCGGCGATGACCGAGTGGGTTTTGTCGTCGACGCCGTTATCGGCCAGCACCAGACAGTCATCAAATCGGTCGGCCACGTCTATGAAGACGTCGAAGGCCTAGCCGGCGCCACGATTCTCGGCGACGGCTCCGTGGCACTCATTCTCGATATCTCCCAGTTGGCCATCGTGATGGCCCAGCACCGACAGGCGAATGCCCAGGGCAATTCGCTGCAGTACACCTCCACCGTTCATTAATCCAGACCAGATCGGCGTCACCCGGCGCATCAAGAGGACACGTCCATGAAACATACCACTGTGATATCCAAGGTGATCGTCGGGTTCGGCATATTGATCACCGTCATCGGCGTCACCGCCTTCTACTCGCTCACGGCGCTCGAACAGCTCAATACCACCATGCAGGTCACGGTGGCTGGGCCATCTGAAAAGGTCAGCGAGTCCGCTCAGATCGATCGTGCACTCATGGCTGTTTCAAGGGCCGAGAAGAACATCCTGCTGGCCGAGACGGAAGACGAAATGGCTGTCTTCGCCAAGGAAATCGACGAACAGGTCGCCACCATGAAAGACGCTCTGGCGCATTTCGAAGAACTCGCCAGCGAGGAGGAAATGCAGCAGATCAACCAGTTCATGCGTGACTGGGAGCAGTATGAGGTCACCAAAAACAATGTGGTGCGCCTGGCCCGTCAGAACACGGATCTCAAATCGCGCCTGCTGTCCCAGAACGAAGGCCGCGATGCCTATGGCGTGATGGCAGAACGGCTCGACGGACTGACCGCCGAACTAGAGCAGCGGATGACCGACGAGCCAACCGCTGCCGTCGCCGCGCTTACCGCCCAACGTCTGATGCGTGCACTGGCCGAGCTGCAGCGCGACGAGAAGAACTTCCTGCTCTCGCGCTGGCTGGAGGACATGGACACCTTTGCAATGTCCATGGAAGACATCACCATGCGTGTCGAGGATCTGTCCACCGCACTGGCCGACCAGGTCCCCGCAGACCTTTCAACGCAGTACGTGGCGTTTACCACCGCCCTGGACCAGTGGCAGCAAATCCACCAGGAAGTGCTGGATATCAAGGACGAAAACGCCACCAACGTCGCGTTTGAACTGGCCACCTTCCAGGGCCGCGATCAGCTCAATCGCGCCCAGGCCACCATGGAGTCGCTCACCCGTCTTGGCTTCAAGACGATGAACGAAGGCGTGGCCACGGCGAGTGACACCTTCGAACGCACCCGCAACCTGCTGGTGGTGGTCACCGGCGCCGGCCTCTTGCTGGGCTTGATCCTGGCCTGGGTGGTCATCCGCGGCACGATGGTCACCGCCAAAGCCGTTCGTGGCAGCGTGGATGATGTCGCCTCGGGCAGCGAGCAAATCAACTCGACCAGCCAGCAAATCGCCCAGGGTGCAGCCCAGCAGGCCGCATCGCTGGAGGAGATTTCCTCATCCATGGAAGAGATGGCCGCGAACATCCGGCAAAGTTCGGACAACGCCAGCCAGACCGAACAAATCGCGCTGAAAGCCTCCGAAGGCGCGCGAGAAGGCGGCGAAGCGGTCGAGAAGGCGGTCATCGCCATGACGGAAATTGCCGAGAAGATCACCGTGATCGGGGAGATCTCCCGCCAGACGAACTTGCTGGCCCTGAACGCCGCCATCGAAGCCGCCCGTGCCGGCGAACACGGCCGAGGCTTCGCCGTGGTGGCCGCCGAGGTCCGCAAGCTCGCCGAACGCAGCCAGAAGGCCGCCGAAGAGATCAGCGAAACCGCGTCGGGCAGTGTGGAGATCTCGCAGCGAGCGGGCGAAGTACTGACCCGCCTGGTGCCGGATATCCGCAAGACCGCCGAACTCGTCAAGGAGATCAACGTCGCCTCCACCGAGCAGGATGCCGGCGCTGACGAGATCAACAAGGCGCTGAAGCAGCTGGATGAGGTCGTCCAGCAAAGCGCGGCGGCCGCCGAACAGATGGCTGCCACGGCCAGCGTGCTGGCGGATCAGTCGTCCTCCATGCAGGAGAACATGAACAAGCTGTCCCGGGGCAAGAACAAGCCCGAGGTGGGTATTGAGGACCAGCCCGAGGGAGCGGATGAGTTCGAGCCGGATCTCGATGATCTCGAACTGCCCGAAGCCGCCCGTATCGACGATTTCTCGCCGGCGAATGACGGCGATGGAGTCGACCTGGACCTGGGAGACGATCACGACCATCTCAAGGAATTCGTCCGGTACTAAATCGACGATCCGGCGGCCGCAAGGCCGCCCTTTCCCGGAGCAGGAACATGACTCATCCCTACGATCTCAGCGAACAGACCCAGGCCAAGCAAATCCTCAGTTTCAATCTGGGTAGCGAGGCCTACGGCATCTCCATCGACTCGGTCCGTGAGGTGCTGGAGTACACCAGCATCACCCGAATCCCCAAGACCCCGGAGTTCATGCGCGGCGTGATCAACATCCGCGGCAGCGTGGTCCCGGTGATTGACCTGCGGCTGGAATTCGGCATGCCGTCCGTCGAGCCCACGATTGCCACCTCGATCATCATCACCGAGGTCCGCTGCGAGGAACGCATCAGCTTGATCGGGGTACTGGTGGATTCTGTGCAACAGGTGCTGGACCTGCCTGTGGAGTCGCTCGCCGAGGCACCCCCCATGGGCAACCGCATTCGCACCGATTTCATTGCCCATGTGGCCCGTGTCGATGACAGCTTCCTGATCGTGCTCGACATGGACAGCGTGCTGTCCAAGGAGCAACTACAGGACGTCGCCCGCAATGCCGAGCCGGTCGAAACCGACCGGATTGCAGAGCCGGCCTGACGCCGTGGCTGCGATCAGCGTCGCGGTGGCCGGCATGCAGCAGCCGGCCCCTTTATCGGCCAGCGGCTTTGAAGCTATCGCGACATTTCTCCGTCGCCATGCGGGCATCGAGCTCAACCAGGACAAGCATTCGCTGGTGCAGTCGCGCCTGCGCAAGCATGTCGTTGCCGGCGGTTTCAGCAGCTATGACCGCTACGTCGAACACACACTGAAGGTACAGGGCTCCGCGTTGATCACGCTGATCGACGCGCTGACCACGAACAAAACAGCGTTCTTTCGCGAGGCCGATCATTTTCGCTTTCTCGAAAGCGACTGGCTGCCCGATGCCTGCGAGCGCCCCGGCCTAAGCCGGCCGCTGCGCATCTGGAGCGCGGGCTGCTCGGCGGGGCACGAGCCCTACACCCTGTCCATGGTGCTGAACGAAGCGGCCAGCCGCACGCCCGGGCTGCGCTTCGAAATCCTGGCCACAGACCTGTGCACCACGGTGCTCCGGACCGCGGCCGCCGGCATTTACTCGCAGGTGGATGTCGCCCCCGTACCAGACGACTTGCGCCGCAAGTATCTGCTTCGGGGTCGTGACGCCGAGGACACACGCGTGGCCATGGGGCCTGAGCTTCGGGCGGCCGTGACCTTCAAGCGCTTCAATCTGGTCAGCGACCCCTATGCATTCGAGGCGCCATTCGATCTGATCATGTGCCGCAACGTCATGATTTACTTCTCGAATGCCACGCGCGAGGCCGTGATCAGCCGCATGCACGATGTCATGGCGCCTGGCGCCCATCTCATCGTGGGTCACTCGGAGTCATTCAGCGGCATCCGCACGCCGCTGCGCTACGTCGCACCCACCATTTACCAGCGACCGTTGGAGAACCCGTCATGACAGCCATTCAGGTCATGATCGTCGATGATTCGGCTATCGTCCGACAAACCCTTAAGGCATTACTGGATGCCGAACCGGATATCGAGGTCAGCGATGTGGCCCAGGATCCGATTGTCGCCGCGCAAAAGCTGCGACGCCGCGTTCCCGATGTGATTCTGCTCGACATCGAAATGCCTCGGATGGATGGGCTGACCTTCCTCGAAAAGCTCATGAGTCAGCACCCCATCCCGGTGGTGATCTGTTCCTCGTTGACGACCAAGGGCTCGGATTCGGCTTTTGCCGCGCTGGAAATGGGCGCCATCGAGGTGATCGAAAAGCCCAAGGTCGGCACGCGTGAACATCTGACCGAAAGCCGCACGCGTATTGCGGACACCATCCGCGCAGCGGCACGGGCCAAGCCGCGCCAACGGACCGAGCGACGTGTGATCCAGAAAAAACTCACGGCCGATGCCGTCATCCAGCGCAAGGTCGGTGCCGGCGCGGCGCTGGTGGAATCCACCGAAAAAATCATCGTCATCGGTGCCTCCACCGGAGGCACCGAAGCGGTCCGCGAGGTGCTGGAGGCCATGCCCATTGATTGCCCCGGCATCCTCGTGGTCCAGCACATGCCCGAGCGCTTCACCGAAGCGTTTGCACAGCGCATGGACAAGAGCTGCCGCATCCGCGTGGCCGAAGCCCGGGACGGACAATCGATTCTGCGCGGCCACGCGCTGATCGCACCGGGAGGACGGCACACGCTGCTCAAACGCAGCGGGGCCCGCTACTACGCGCAGGTCAAGGACGGTCCGCTGGTGTCACGGCATCGGCCCTCGGTCAACGTGCTGTTCCGCTCCGCCGCCATGTACGGTGGCAGCAATGTGGTGGCTGCCATCCTGACCGGCATGGGCGACGACGGCGCCGACGGCATGAAAGAGCTGTTCGATGCCGGGGCAATCACCCTGGCGCAGGACGAGGCCAGTTGCGTGGTCTTCGGCATGCCCAAGGAAGCCATCAAGCGCGGCGGTGTCCAGCAGGTGCTTCCGCTGGACCAGATCGCCCAGGCACTGGTGACACGGGCGGCAACGACAGGCCGGCCGGCCGGCCCGGCCGCTGCGGTCGCACTTTAGCGGCGCAGCGGCCGATCTCGGCCATTCCAGTGGCGGCCTGCCGGCCGCAACAGGCATCCATGCACATCACCCCACTATTGGCGTCCAAACGCCGCGGTGGCGGTGGTATCGGCATCCATACGCAAACGGCAATCGGCCATCGGGTCGGCGGCGCAGCTTGCCGGCGCGGTCCAGCCGTCGAAGACATCGTCGGTACTCAGGGGCGTGGCCGATAACGTGACCTCGGTCCCCGGCGCGTACCGGGCCTGGCAGGACCCCGCCCCGGAGTCGCAAGCGAGCTGCAACTGGTTGTCGGAGACCTGACCCTGCCCCTGGCCGGCGAACGTCACCGTGAGCACCACCTCGTTGCTGGATACGGCCGGATCGTAGAATTCCAGCGTCACGTCAATCGGGTGATTGATGTTGCTCACGGTGCAATCCTGGCCCTCCGGTGTGCCCTGGCAGGCGCCACCCCAACGCACGGCGTGGGCGCTGTCATCCGGGAAGGCGAACAGCATGACGGTACTGCCGGCCGCGTAGGTCTGCGTGCAGGGCGAGCTGCTGTTGTTGCAGATCAGTCGCTCGTCATAGTCCCCTGCCGAACCCGACAATCCTGACACCGTCAATGTCAGCGGATGATTCTGAACGGTGGGCCGGAAGGTCGCCGTGACCCGGGTATCTCCGGATATCTGGAACTGGCAGGTGGGGCTTGCAGCGGCGAATGCACAGTCTCCACCCCATTCGACGAACTCGTTGCCCTCGAAGGCGCTGGCTTCCAGCGTCACCCGGTCTCCGTCGGTGTAGGTTTCCTGGCAAGGGTCGGTGCCGGCTTCGTCGGCCTCACAGTTGAAGATATTGCCCGTGCCATCGACAGCGCCGCCGTTGCCTACGACCTCGACCGACAAATCGAAGCGCTCACCGAACGCCACGCCAACCTCGGTGGGCTGATCCATGGTCACGCGACAGATGAAGCCGGTTTCGCCCGCACAGGCTCCAGTCCAGCCAACCAGGCCAAAGTCCGGTGCAGGCGTGGCCGCCAGTTCAACCTCGGTGCCCAAGGCGTAGGCTTCATCACAGTCGCCGCCGGCATCCGTACACGCGATACCGGCTGGCGTGCTGTCCAGCCGGCCCGCACCGGCCACAGATGCCGTGAGGTTGGCCGCGGCGCTGAAGTTCACGCCGACCTCGGTGTTCTCTGTGAGTGCCAGGGTGCAGCGGCTGCCCTGCGTGCCCAGACAGGCGCCACTCCAGGACTGAACGCCCTGCCCCTGGTCAGGCTGTGCGATGAGCGTGACCTGGGTGCCGGTGGGCTGTTGCAGGCTGCAATCAGCCGCCACCGGCTGATTCCCATCACAGTTGATGCCTGCCGGCTCGCTGACCACGCGACCGCCGCCGCCGGCTGCAACCGTCAGCGTCGGCTGCGGCGCGAAGATCACGCGACCGTAGGGCCGTTCATCAAACGCCATGGCCACCCGGCACACCGATGGCACGGCCCCCTCCAGGCAGTCCAGATTGACCCATCGCGACAACTCGTAGCCATCCGCCGGCTGCGCGGTCAGTGCGACCACATCGCCGTCTCCGTACTGCCCCTGACAGGCCTCGAAGCTGGGCGGCATGGCGGGGTCTCGGGCATCACAGTCGATCAGTCCCTGATCGTCGGTCACCTGCCCACGCCCCCCCACGGACAGCGTCACCACGGGACGCCGAGGAAACCGCGCCACGGCCAACCCGCCCCGCACGTCGATGCGGGCCGTCTCGGTCCGGGTGAAGCTGCAGGTCGTCCCATCGGGGCAGTTGGCCGACGGGCCATCGCGCTGCTCGCGCACCGACCAGCGAACAGCAACCGGCTGACCATCGATCATGGCCTGCATTTGCAGGGTCTCTTGAGCGCCCACGATCACCTCGCAGCTGGCCTCCGGCGTGCAGGTCTGCCCATCGGCCGTCACCTGCGATCCGAGGTCGCCATCCACGTTGATGCGCAGCCGGTAGCGACAGCTATCGAGATAGTCTTCGGTCTCACCCAGTTCGAAGGTCGAGCTGGCCAGCGCCTGGCGCTCGTCGATTGGCGCCGCCGTCAGCATGAGTCGCGTGTAGCCGCTGGTGTGCCCGGATGCGCCACTCGTGGTCGCCTGACCGCTGGGAAGATCGAGCCGGAGATAGGCGCTGGCCACAGCGCCCGGCCCCCAGTTATCGACTGGAATATTCCGCCCTGTCCACTGGCCCTGGGTGCCGAAGTCCACGCCCAGCCCCTCATCGCCTTCGATATCGGCGAGATTACCGAAGACCTGGACGACCTGCAGATAACCGCGTCGATCGAAGCTGCGATTGCGGTTACGCCGATAGCTCGCCTTGACCCAGGTCTGCGATCCACAAAACAGGATGCCGTCGTCTGCAGAATCGGAACGACGCGGTGCCTGCTCCCCCGACACGAAATCGCCCAGCCAGAGATCGTCGTAGGCCAGCGGACTGGCTGGTGTCACCGTGGGCCGTAGATGGCGCTGTTCCGGGGCGGCGGGCGCATCGTTGTAATCGGGTGGACCCAGGCGGTGAAAGCTGACGAAGCTCCAGCAGCTGAAGTGCGGCGCCTGAAACGCGACCGTCAGCGGACCAGCGTACGCGCCGGCCGTAATGTCAGCCAATGCGGATTCGGGCACCGGCTGGCCGTTCGCGTCCTCTAACCGGCCGGGGGATTCGCTGCGCCAGAGGCCGCGGCTCTCGTCAAACGACACCATCGCCACCTCGATGATGCCGGTGTCGGCTTCGGCATCCTCAAGCAGTCGCAAATCGGCCGTCGACACCGTGACGCGCACCTGCAGCGGTGGCGTGAACTGGGTGACCGGATCTTCGGACACATCGGTGGCGCTGAACCAGACATGGCCCAGCCGGGCAAAGCTTTCGTCGGCGGTCACCGGCTCGCCCGGAAAACTGTCTCCGTCGCTGCCTCCGTAGGCCCGGGCGCGCAGGGCGGTCACCTGCGAAGGCAGACCCTGGATCTCCAATCCATCGCCACGGGCCTGATCACCCACGATGCTCAGCGCCGATGCCGACAGATCAGGCAGCACGATCGTCTCCAGTGCGCCGCGCCCCGGCCCGGTCAGATCCGCGAGTCGGCCGCCGGTGGCCTCCGTGCCCTCGGCAAATCGCGCCTGAACCGAGACGTAATAGCTGCGCTGGCCATTGGTGTTCAAGCTGTAACGGCCCTGCTCGTCGGTGGTGCCAGTGGCAACCAGCGTGTCATCCGCCACCGAGCGCAGCATGACCGGTGCGTTCGGCACCGGTGCCCCGCTCTCCAGCTGCACCGTGCCCGTCACCCTGTCAGGCAAGGCGACCGGTGAATCGGTCTGTGCATCCTGCACGGTAATGGTGCTGGAATCGCAGCCCAACAGGGCGGCAGCCAGAACAGCGGTCAAAATCCATCGATACATCACATGCTCCCTGTGTCCCCGAAGCCAGGCCGCATCCTCAGCGGCAATGGGGGTCAGTGAGCTATGCGGAATCGGCCTGGAGAAGCGGACACGCCGGCCTCAAAACGGTGTCAGCAGTGGTCGGGGGCGCCCTGCCCCAGATCCAGACGCGCCAGCTCCAGCCGGCTATCGACGCCCGTTTTCTCGAAGATATGTGATAGGTGTGATTTGACGGTCGCCTCGCGGATGCCGCATCGCTGGGCGATTTCGCGATTGCGTAAGCCCTCGCCAACCAGCCGGACAATCTCACGTTCGCGTGGTGACAGGGTCTCGGCGGCTGCCTGACGGCTGCTTTGCTCGGCCAGCACGCTGTCGATGGCCTGACCGAAGGACTTCATCTCGATCCAGCGCTCACCTGATGCCACCTTGCGCAGACAGGCCTCGATGACTTCGGCCGGCATGGTCTTGAGCAGCACACCGCGAACACCGCGACGCATGGCGCTGACCACGGTGTCCGCCTCCAGGCGGTCGCCCATGAGCACACATTGCAGCGAGGCTTGGCGGTCTCTGACCTGCATCAATACGTCGAGGCCTCGACGCCCAGCAAGGTCCTGGTCGATGAGCAAGACATCCGCAGGCTGATCGGCGACCGCCTGGGCCAGGGTCGCGGGATCCCCTGCCTCGGCGACCAGTTGAATGTCCTCAGTCGCGTCCAGCATGAGACGCAAACCTCGCCGGAACAGTGGCTGGGCATCGGCCGCGATGACCCGAATGGTCTGACGTGAAACAGCTGAATCGCCCACCGCCAACGTGACGCCCTCCGGGTTCTTACCCCAGGTTGTTAGTTTCGCACCGTCAAGGCGCGCTCCGGCGGTCAAGCGTAGCGCAGATCAGCGTTTACGGAGCGCTGAACACGCTGCGCGACCGCCAGGCTCATCCAACTTCGGATAGAGCCAAGCCCACCCCCCAGCGGATCACAATTCCACCCCCCGAGGCATGGGCAAGCCGGTCAATGCGCGGACAATAAGGGACACTCACCCGATTGGAGTGCAGCATCAACCCCCATGGATCGTCGTCGCACCACCCGCCGGATGATGAACGTCACCGCACTGGCCAATGGGCGGACAGTTCGGCTGCTCGACATGAGCCGCGGCGGCGCGAGGTTCCGGCCGGACAGCGCGCCAGATCTGGCGGTGGGTGACTCCGTTGAGCTGGATGTCGCAACCCGTGACGCGCTGCATCCGACGATTTTGCATTGCATGGGTCAGGTGCTGCGAACAGAGCAGCACGCCGGACAGACGGTCTGTGCCATGAATTTGCGGTCGATTCATCTTGATGACCCGGCCGCTGCCTTGGCCGTGCTTAGTCGCTTCCAATCCAACCCAAATTGATCAGATACAGGGAGTACGATCTATGACGAAGCTCATTACAGTCATTGTTCTGCTTGCCGGCACAGCGCTGATGGTTCTTTCAGACAGCAAGCCGGCGGACGCACAGCGCGATGAACTCGAATTGCATGTCGCGCTGCCCGTTGCCGACGGAAGCACCCAGGCCTTGCAGTTCAATGTCCGGCCAGGCCAAGCGCTCACCGAAACCAATGTCGAAGCCGGCTCAGTGGATGGACAATTGCACAACAAGGCCTATCGAATCGAGGGCCGGTGGGTGAGTGAACGCGAGCTCATGCTCGAAATCCACGTCGCGACGACCACCACGTATGAAGACAATCCCGGCACGGTCAAATGGTCGCCTGAGGTCGAATTCGTGCGTCACGACCTGTCGGTCGCTCCGGTGAGAGCGAACGTCGTGGAAAGCCCGAGACACCACGCTCCCGGAGGGATTCCGAAGGCAGTCCTGATTCGTTACCCGAACAAAACGCGGACGTAGTGAACCAACGGGGTGGCGACGATACCCACGGCACGCATTCAAGCGGGCTGCGCCACCCCGACCTGAACTACGCGTCCAGCCCCTGCCGCTGCGCAAACCGCAGCAATTCCATTCGACTCTTCAATCCCAGCTTCTCGTAGATGTTGTGCAGGTGCGTCTTAACCGTTCCTTCGCTGACATGCGCCTGACGCGCGATTTCCTTGTTGCGCAATCCCTTGGCCACCCACGACACCATTTCGATCTCTCTGGGGGACAGCAATTCTGCGAGCGACTCCGAAACATCCTGCTGTTCGATGATCTGCTCCACAGCGTCGGCGAAGGACTGCATCTCGATCCAGCGGCCTCCGGCGATCACCTTCTTAATGCACGCCAGGAACAGCTCGGATGGCATCGTCTTCAATACCACCCCGTCTACATGACTGCGCACGGCATCAATTGCCGTCCTGGCATCGATCTCGGCGGTGAATAAGACGGTCTTCAACTCAGGGTGATCTCGTCGAAGCGACTGGATCAGGTCGAAGCAGCGACTCTGCCCGAGTCGCTGTTCGATGATGAGCAGATCCGGACGATGCAGGCGCATGGCGCGATGCAGTGCAGCCTCTGACAACGCCACATCGACCACCTCCAGACCAGCCTGATCTTCCAGCAGAGCCCGGGTACCATCGACCAGAATCGGTTGTGGGTCGGCGAGCAGAATACGTGCCCGCTCGGGCGCCGCGTCGCTGTCGAAGCTCAGATTGTCTGATTTGGTCACCGGGTTCGCTCCCCTGTTTCTTGTTGCCGCAGCTTAGCATGCTGCGATGCGGCAACCACCCGTGACCAGCCGGATGCTCATGCTCGCAGATTCCGTCGAAAGGGTATTCCTGCAGACCGCTGACAGCACAGCCAGACGAACCGTGTTCCCCCCTAACGGCAAGGTCGATCTGTAGCGGGAGCACGCGGGCACCGGGGCACGATCCACACCAGCACCTCGATGCCACCCATCAGTGATCGCCGTCGCCCACGCGACACGGCCACCGATCCGGGTGCCCGAGCCCCTGACGCTGATTCCGGTCGGCCCTGTAATCGCTGACCACGCAGACACAGCAGCGTAAGCATTGCCACCGCCCCGCGCATCATGGACAATTCACCGCAACAAGGGGCGGTAGCTCAGCTGGGAGAGCGTCGCGTTCGCAATGCGAAGGTCGGGAGTTCGATCCTCCTCCGCTCCACCATCTCATTCGGCTGGGTTCCCGGTCGCTCAGAACACGCCCGCTTGCCGCGGGCGTTTCTGTTTAGATGTCTTAGCGACCCACGGTCGTCCCCGCGGGAGCCGTCAACTGGCATCGCCCATCTGGACACGACCAAAGAGCTGCGTGGCCGAAAGCGGACCGCGCAGGGCCGTTTCCAGCGGCTGGGGTTTGTGTCGCAGAAAGCCCTGGATGTAATCGATACCCATCTCACGCAGCGTGTCGGCGATCTCCTCGGTTTCAACAAACTCGGCGACGGTCTTGACCCCGACCACCTTGGCGATGTCGGCAAAGCAGCGAACGGTCGCGGCATCCAGCGGATCGTCTAGCAGGTCACGAATGAACTGACCGTCGATCTTGATGACATCGACCGGAATGGCTTTCAGGTAGCCGAAGGTGGCGGCGCCTGCGCCGAAGTCGTCCAGGGCCACGCGGACACCCATGGCCCTGACCTCGCGCACGAACTCCGCCGCCTCATCGAGATTGCTCACCGCCACTGTTTCGGTGATCTCCAGGCACAGACGCTCACGCACGCTCGGATCAATCGAAGCAAACAGCGATAGCGCAAATACACGGAACGTGGGATCGCTGACAGAATTACCGGACAGGTTGACCGCCAGGGTGGCGACAGCCCACTCCTGGCTGTGGGCCGCCAGCCAGCCGACCGTGCGGTAGAGCACCTGCTGATCGATTCGCGTCGCCAGGTGAAACCGCTCTGCGGCGCCCATGAACAAGGCTGGGGAGACCATCCGGCCATCCGGTTCACGCAGTCGGATGAGCACCTCCGCGTAGGCTCCCTGCTCGTCTGATGGCGACAAGGCATCGATGCGCTGCGCCCACAACTCAAAGTGGTCGTACTCCATGGCCTGTTCGAGGCGGGTGGCCCAGCGGATGTCCGCCCGGCGTGCCTGCAGCAGGGCATCTTCCTGCTCCCAGAGATGCACGCGGCCACGTCCTGCCTCTTTTGCCGAATAGCAGGCAGCATCAGCGGCCTGTAAGACCTGCTCTGCAGACTCCCAGGCCACATCGATCATGACCGCACCGATGCTGGCGCCAACGCGAAAGCGCTGTTCTGACTCGACGAAGCGGAACTTACGCAGTTCGGAGACCATCTCGGAGGCGACTTCCATCAACCGTTTGGACGAGCACTGTTCCAGGATGACGACAAACTCATCGCCGCCCGTGCGGGCGATGAAATCGCCTGCGTCCAGACAACGCTTGAAGAGACGGGCCACCTGCTTGATCAGCCGGTCACCGGCGCTGTGACCGCAGCTGTCGTTGATGATCTTGAAGTCGTCGAGATCGATGTACAGCAGGCCATGCGAGGCCCGATCATCGCGGGCCATCGGTACCAGCTGATTCAGTCGCTGCTCGAACTCGCTGCGGTTATGTAGACCGGACAGTTCATCGAACGCCGACTTGCGATCCACCTCGCGCGCCAGCGCGCGCTGCTCCGTGACATCGCGGAACACGATCACGGCACCTTTGATCTCACGGTCGCGATCCAGAATCGGAGTCGTGGTTTCTTGAATGCCGCTCTCGGCGCCGCTGCGGGCCACGAGCACGGTCTTGTTCTGGGCGTGAACGGTCGTGCCGCTTTGCAGGCACAGCGTCACGGGGTTAGTCGCCGGGGCGGCGCTGTCGCCATCAAAAATGCGGAAAACGCTCCCCACGTCCACACCCCGCGCATTTTCGGTTGTCCACCCCGTCATGCGTTCTGCCACGGGATTGAGGCTGGTGACCTGACCCCGGGCGTCACAGGTGATGACACCGTCATCCAGCGCCGCCAGGGTGGCGCGCAGCCGCGCCTGGTCTTCGTCCAGGCGCGCATGCAAGCGGTGCGATTCGGTGATGTCCTGAAAGATACCGACCAACCGCTGTCCACCCTTGGCTGACGGTTCCCGCTGGCCGATGGCCCGAATCCATGCAGGCTGACCATTGGCTCGGACGAATGGGAGTTCCAGATCGTAGGGCTCGCCCTGCGCCTGGCAGTGTTCGATGGCCTGTTCCAAGGTCCTGCGCGCCGGCCCCGGATAGAAATTCAGCGCCGTGTCCACGCTCGGTAGCATGCCGACTTCCAGACCATGGATACGGAACACCTCATCCGACCAGTGCAGGTCACCGCTCTCCAGTTCCAGCTCCCAGCAACCGATCGAGGCAATATCTCCGACGCGATTCAGGCGTTGTTCGCTGTCCCGGCTCCGTGCTTCCTGATGGATGAAACCGGACATGTCGATGCGCACGCCCGTCAGAACCCTGGGCCGACCGCTGTCGTACCACTCGCTCACATGGGCGCGATCCAGCACCCAAACCCAGTCGCCCGAAGCGTGACGGACTCGGGTCAGACGCTCGTACTCCGCGCTGTCTCCGCCCGCCACACGGCTCAGCAAATCTGCCGTCTGGCCAAGCTCGGACGGGTGATGCAGATCCAGCCAGCTGTGCACGTAAAGCGCGCCGTTGTGCGGCAATCCAAGCATGGACTCCCAATGCGAGTTGACCCGCATGCGCTCGGCATGGACATCCCACTCCCAGGTGCCGATGCCGGTGTCGTCGACAGCACGCAGCAGCCGGCGCTGGCTGATGCCCTCCGGGGTCTGCGGCTCGGCTGAAAGCGGTGTATCGGCCGTTTCGATCCGGCGCGTTGCCGCCTGGGCCAGAAGCGTCAGCGTTTCCATCTGCGCATCGCTTAGCGAGCCAGGCTCGCGGTCGATGACACAAAGCGTCCCCAGCGCAACCCCGCTCTCAAGAATCAGCGGCACGCCGGTGTAGGCACGGATTCCGGGCTCACCCAGCACGAGGTCGTTGTGCTCGAAGCGTGGGTCGTCGAGCGCATCTGGAACGTCCAGCGGCTGCTCGTGGAAAACAGCATGCGCACAGAATGAAACTTCGCGCCGGGTCTGCGACGTGTTTTGCAGACCGACATTGGCGATGAAACGCTGCCGTCGCCCTTCAACAATCGAGATCAAGGCGATGGCGCGGCCGGTAATCAGTGCGGCGGTGCGCACCAACGCATCAAGCTCGGCGTCGTTGCCCCGCTGCAGAATATCGAGTTCGGCAATGACACGTCGCCGCTCGGCTTCGTTGAACGGAATGGGAGCACTCATGATGGGCCACACAGGTCGAGTTGAGATGATTCAGTTGATACTCAACACCTGATCAACGCAGTGTGAAAGCCGGCGGCACAGTCGACGAACGGTTGCCCGCTCCTCCTCGGTGGTTAGACGCCCAGTAGCGAGACCGCGAGTGTTCGGCGATGTGACTGCGCCCGAAACTCCCAGACGAAAACCCCCTGCCAGGTCCCCAGTTGCAACTGGCCTGCGATAATGGGGATGCTTAGCTGACACCCCGTCAGCACGCTGCGGACGTGCGCCGGCATGTCGTCCGGCCCCTCCGCGGTGTGAACAAAGCGTGTATCACCGTCTGGGACCAAGTCCCACAGATAGCGGCGCAAATCCCTCTGCACGTCCGGGTCGGCATTTTCGCAAACGATCAGCCCCGCACTGGTGTGACGCAGCCAGACCGAGCAAAGCCCCTCGGTGATAGGCTGCTGTGCAACCCAGCGCTCCAGTTCGGTCGTGAATTCCACCAGTTGGCCGCCGCGGGTTTGCAAGGACAAAACGGTACTCGCGCTATGCATGGTCGACTCGGACAATCAGATCAGGCTCCGACTGTCAGGCGTCTGTCGGTGTGGACGCAAGCCGCCGACCGCCATGACATACCCGTCGATGCGCAGGACGGACACCGCAGACAGGCACGTCTCAGGTCTCTGCTGCACGCCCTGATGCTCGCCGCGACTGCCGCATGCACCGCCGCCGAAGGCTGGCAAAGCCAGCTGCTCACAGGCAGCGACCGGCATGGCTGGACGCCACACGCCGTTGACCTGGGCGGCCGCAGCTGGTCGCTGCCGGACTTCTCATACGCCGGCTACCGACAGGGAACCGTGGCACTGGGCAACGCCGTGGCCTGCCGCGTGATGCGATTGGACGGCGAAGACGGCGAGGACATCAGCGCTGCATTGACCGCGGGCATTCGCGAGTTGGCAAGAAACGGCGGGGGTATCCTGCGCCTGCCGGCCGGGCAGTTTCGCCTATCTCGGTCCATCGGGATCGACGCGTCGAACATCGCCATTGAGGGGGCCGGCAGCCAGCGCACACACCTCACCGTTGCGGCGCGGTATCAACCTCGGGACCCCTGGGACGAGGGGGTGTTCTCCTTCGGACGCAATGCCCCCGACGGATGGCGTCAGGGCTGGTGGAGCCAGGCCCCTGAAGTCACGAGGCTTGCGGAAGCCGTGGAGGCCGGTGACGAGATCATCCGGGTGACGTCCGGACGAAGCCTGCGACCGGGCCAGTGGGTCGCCCTGACCCAGGCTCTCTGGCCTGCCGCCTCTCGACGCTGGTCAGGTGGGGACTGGCCCGCCTTCGACCCCGATCAGCGCCCGACCGGACACGACCGCCTGTTCACATTGGTCTACTTGCGGATGGTGACCGATGTTGACGGCGACCGCATTCAACTCGATGCGCCACTGCCCTGGCCCATGGACCCGGCGAACAATCCGATTCGGTTGGTCGCGCCGGATCAGGGCCAGGCGCGCATGCTTGAAGACGTCGGATTGTCCGGACTCAGTGTCAGCTTCGAAGCGGCTGACGGGCCCGAGCGTCCACGGGGCAGCGCCGTTGTATTCGAGGGCGTCCGCAACGGTTGGCTGCATGACGTTTCGATCCACAACATTCGACGCACCGGGGTGCGCATCACCCACAGCGCCCGTGTCACCGTCCGGAACACACTGATCCGGGGCATGCAGGATGGCGGCGGTGGCGGCTGGGGCTACGGTTTCGATGTCTTCGCCGCGCAGGACATCCTGTTGCACGAAACGGTGACCGAATGGCTGCGCCACGGCGTGACGTTGTCGCGCCTGCCCACCTCGAATGTCGTGGTGTCGGGGCATCGCTCCATCGGCAGCACGATGGACGGGGACGATTCGCATCACAGCCCGGTTCAGCAAGTGTTGTTCGACCGGCATGAGGGCGTACGCGGGGCAGGATTGCGCATGGCGTATCGGGGCGACAAGAGCAATGGCGCCCACGAAACGCTGGCCAGCGGTGTCGTCTGGAATGCACGCGGAGATGACTCGCCCGGCCGGTGGTACGGCCACGGCGTGGTTGTCGACCCCCTGGACGTGGGATGGGCGCTGGTGGTGGGGGTGGCGCCGCAGCGCCGCGTATTTCAGGATGGCCGGCCACTCGGGCGCCCCCCGATGCGCCGCGTGCCCGAGACCAAGGACCCGCTACGCTTGCCTGCCCTGCCCGGCCGGAATCCTGGGCAGGCGAGCGGCAACGTGTACTACGAGGGAATCGGCCGGCCCGGACTGCAACCACAGTCGCTTTATACCGCTCAGCTTCAGACTCGAACGGGGCGGCAGGCGGCGCGTTACCGGGATGATTGTGGCCAGGGTGCGGCGCCCAGCCCCGCGGTCGAACGCACCGAACCGCCGCCTCGGACGCGCCTGTATGACAACGGTTCGGGCAGCGCCGTGGTTCGCCTCAACAACGCCCATGCGGGGGTGCAGGAACAACCGACCGATCAGCCCAACACGCCGCGGGCTGCGTGGATTCGCATCGAAGACCGTGCCGATGCATGGACGCCACTGGTGACGCTGCGTCACCCACGCCATGCATCCGGCCGGGTCGACTCCGTACGGTTGCTGCTTCGAACCAGCCGGCCAGCTCGGTTCCGGCTGCAACTGGCCGAACCCTCGCTGCCGCACGAAACCCGCATGGTCGGCAAGACCGCAACATTCGACGTCGCTGCCAAGCAGTGGACTTCCGTGAGCGTGCCGCTGCCCTCGCTGGACCATGGTGCAGTCTTCGACACCCTCGTGCTTAAGGCCTCCGGACAGAAGACTGGCGCAATCGTCGAGATTCGACGCATCGAACTCGAGTAATCGCCTCTATCGTTGGTCGGTACCCGGATCAGCGCAGGCCGCCTACACTTTCTACCGTCGCGCTGGCCGTTCATTCACCCCAGCGGCCGCACGAGCAACACGATTATGGGACCACACAAGAATCCATCCATCGGGTATCGACCGGAGATCGACGGCCTTCGCGCCATCGCCGTGCTGCCCGTCATCCTGTTTCACGGTGGGTTCGAAATCTTCGCCGGAGGCTTTGTCGGTGTCGACATTTTCTTTGTCATCTCCGGCTTTCTGATCACGTCCATCATCCTGTCTGATCTCGAGCACCAGCGGTTCTCGGTCAAGCGGTTTTACGAACGCAGAGCCCGGCGAATCCTGCCCGCCTTGCTGTTTGTTGTGCTGGCCTGCCTGCCGTTCGCCTACGCCTGGATGTTGCCGTCAGAGCTTGAGCAATTCGGCCAGAGCCTGCTGGCGGTCGCAACGTTTTCAGCCAATCTGTTCTTCTGGTCGACGCAGGCCTACTTCGGTCCGGCTGCCGAGTTGCAGCCCATGCTGCATACCTGGAGCCTGGCCGTAGAAGAGCAGTATTACCTGTTCATTCCACTGGCCCTGCTCTGGTTCTGGTCACTGGGCAAACGCCGGCTTTTCGGTCTGATCCTGCTGGCCGCAATCCTGTCGCTCCTGATCGCTGAATGGGGCTGGCGCCATGAACCCAAGGCAAACTTCTACCTGCTACCCACCCGTGCCTGGGAATTGCTGGTCGGCTCGCTGATTGCCTTCGCCCCACGCCCCACCGCGCTGGCTGGCTTCGGTGCTCGGACATTGCAGCAGTGGGGCCCGGTCGCCGGTCTTGGCCTCGTTGTCTACAGCCTGTTCTGGTTTGACGAGTCCACGCCGATCCCCAGCGTTTACGCATTGGCTCCGGTGGGCGGGACCGCGCTGATCATCGCAACCACCACCCCGGGGCACCCGGTCTCCCGCCTGCTGACCGCCCGACCGCTTGTCGCCATCGGGCTGATTTCCTATAGCGCCTATCTCTGGCACCAGCCACTGTTCGCGTTTGCGCGCATCCGGATGCTGGAGGAACCTGGCTTACTCCTGGCCACCGTGTTGTCACTGCTCAGCCTGGTTCTGGCTTACCTGTCGTGGCGATTTGTGGAAGCTCCGTTCAGACGTCGAAACTCGCCGCTGACCCGTGCACCGCTGATACCCGCCGCCATCACGCTGTCTGTTCTGGGCCTCGTGGGGGCGGGCTTCAGCCAGTTAGAGGGATTACCGAACCGGCTACCAACCGAGGCGCGCGTCTTCATCGACCGCTATGACAATTACCAGGACATTGCGAATGGTCGCTTCGGCCAGTGCTTTTTCGGTGAAGATCACGAAGGTCTGACGACACTGCGCTTCGAGCCCCAGTGCTACGGCACGCCGAACCTGCGTCGTTTCGTGTTGCTCGGTGACTCTTTCTCGGCACACTACTTGGCGGGACTTCAAGCACTGGTCAAGCCCGGTGGCACGGTCGCGCAGTTCAACATCTCCGGCTGCCTGCCCCTGCTGGAACTGCCTCGGGTATCCCCCCAGCGCTGCCGTCAGCTGAATCCCGAGCGTTTCGCCGCCTTGCGAAGCGATGATGTGGTGATTATCAGCGCACAGTGGCCGGCCACAGTGAAGCGGGCGGGCTCTTTCGAGCATCAGGCGCTGGACCAGACGCTGGAGAGACTCACGGCGCGCATTCCACCGGAGCAGATCGCACTCGTCGGTGCCAGCCCCCAGTGGCCCGGAGAACTCCCGGTGCGATTGATACGCGCCGACCTGCATCAGTCTTTGCAGCCGGGGGATAGACTGCATAACCCCACGGTGGAGCAGATGTCCGAGATCAATCGCGCCCTGGGGGCACTGGCCGACGCGCATGGCATCCGGCTGATCAATCCGCTCCAACGCCTCTGCAAAGACGATAACTGTCTGATCGCATTACCGTTCGAGGGTACGGTTGAATTGACCGCCTCAGATTATGGGCATCTCACGCCACCGGCGGCCCGGCATGTGCTTGCGCCCTTCATGAGCAGGTTCACACCGGCCCAGTCACTCAGCACGGTGACAACCGGGTCGGCTCAGGCCAGCATGTAGGAAAGCGCTGGTTGATTCGTTAGATAGGTTCTTCGACGCTGGGTCTCGGGACGGGCGTCGTGATCGACAAGCGACCGTCGTGATTTTTCCAGACGGACAAGTCCATGCCGAGCATGGTTTCCAGACGCTCGACATGGGGCTGGAAGCGCCTGGACAACTCATAGCGCGAGGCATCCGGAACCTGTACCCGCCAATGCGGATGCTCGGTTATCAAGCGCGGCAGGCGCCGCGCAATGCGCTCTTTCCCCAAAAACTTGAACGGCCCCTTGGAAAAATGAAGGCGAAAGTGGCTGCCCGCTGCATTCTGTCGCGCGTACAGCCCTTTCCAGTCTTCATAGCGGCGTACGCCCAGGTGGTCACACACCTGATCAAGTGTTTGCCGTTTTCGGTCATCGCGAAGTGAATCTTCGTAGATCAGGACCAGAATCTGATCGCGATGGACCTGACTGAGCCAGGCCTCCAGATGTTGGTCGTAGCGGCCCATCGACTCGATGCCCCACCGATCCGCGACATCCAGAATCGAGGTCCCTACCGACACTCGACCTTGGCGAATATGGTGGTAGTACGCCGACACCGCACGATCAACCGGATTACGCAATAGACAAATAAGCTTCAGGTTCTGGGCACCCAAATGCTCCACAATATTATGCGGAATAGGCAGCCCACCATGCCCAACTTCCCGACTGCATCCAAAAGTCCAAAGATAGTTCGGCGTGAACTCGCCGACGAGGCGGTTTTCAACTCTGGGAAATTGTTTGGAATACCACTCGATTCCACGGCGGAAGTTCTCAGGATGATCAAAGAAATGAACTTCTTTGTTCAGCGCGACGCCGATGTCCGGGTGCTGGGTCAACATGGCTGACAGCCATGTGGTACCGGCTTTCTGCGCACCGATGACCAGGAAATTAGGCAGACTAAGATCGGTCATAGCGCAGCCGGCTTAAACAAATTATCCTCACTCCCGCACACTACCTGTGCAGATTGTTTGATCTATTTTAAATATAGAAGATTGCTTCTGAAACTGCACTTCGATGAAGTTGAATGAATATATCACGTTCCAGCAAGCACGCTGCCGCCCACGCGTTCAGTCCCGATCAGACGCTCGCCGATTCTGCTGCAGCGTTGGCCCTTTGCGATGCATGCTCGGAAGACCGACCGGATTGTCCGGCCGTCCTGCGGTCAGTCGGGCGATCACGAACTTCGTGATCCACGGTGCATGACGCAGCCCGTCCGGCATCCAGCGAAACACCTCAAGTGCGCTGTTTCGCCTCAAGGCGCGCTTTAGCAGATCGATCTGGTATACCGCATCGATCTCGCGGCCATGGCGTCGCAGCCGGGCCGCAAGATCCTGCTGCCCTGTCTGCAGGGCGCGACGGAGCAGATCGTAGTTGCTCGCAGACGCGAAAGCTGCGTTGCGTAAGTGGTTGTCCGCGTCACGCGTAATCGACCCCTCGGAGCGGCGGTAGTAATACCCCGCCCATCCACCGCAGTGAATCGGCGTTCCAGACATCAGGATACGGGCATACAGATTGGAATCCTCACAGACCAGCAATGATTGGTTGTAGCGAAAGCCGTGTCGATGAAGGAATTCGCGACGCATGATCGGTTTGATATACCCAAAACTGGACACCCCATTGCGGGGGCGATCACTTTCAAGAAACCGGTCGAGATCCAGCTTGCCGAGCCGTTCAAGCATGTCCGCGTCGAATGCCAACGGGCCCGCCATCTCCTGGTGGGGGCCGCCATCGAGATACAGATTGTCTGCATAGGCGTCCGCATCCAGCGCTTCGGCGGCACTGACCATGCGTTCGAGTCGCTCGGGGTGATAGCGATCATCCGCATCGAGCACGGCCACCCAGCGCCCTTGTGCCGCCGCCAGAGCCACATTGCGCGCCGCCCCCGGCCCGCTTTGCACGGCCATGTTGAGCAACTGGATCCTCGGATCGGACTCGGCAGCGTGTCGGACTACCCTCGCCGTTCCATCCGTTGAATGGTCATCGACGACAATCAGCTCCCAATCGGCGAGCGTCTGGCTGCGCACCGACTCCAGTGCTTCAGCGACCGTTTGATCGGCGTTGCGCGCTGCCATGATGACCGACACCGTCGGCACCGCCGGATATGTCTTGGACCCGCTCACGATGGACCGACACGCCTCAGCAGGGGTTGGGCAGCACCGTCTGTCGCGGACAACTGACAACCGAAGAACGCTGCCAGCGTCGGTGCGAAATCCTGCGCCCTGATCACATCGCCCTGACCGTGGCCCGAGACCGCCGGACCGCTGAGTAGGTAAATTCCTTTGGGCGTGTGATCTCCCGTGCGGCCATCGACCGTCTCCTGCACGATGGTGCCGGTGGCCTCAGAATGCACGGCACGAATCGGCTGATTGCGGTTCCAGACCACCAGTAGATCCGGCAACGCTTCGAGATACTCGCCGTCGTAGTGGTCACGCGTCACGATGACATCGTCGACCAGCGGCTCGCCGGAATCCACGTTGATCAGTGCGCGAAGCTGTCGCTGCAGCCGCTCGGTGAGCGCCGGGTAGTCGGCTGGTTCCACACGACCTTTCGCCTCACGCCCTTTGAGGTTGATCCGGACGCCACCGCTAGCGTTATTGGCGTAGACCTCAAAGAATCTCCGTTCAGCATGATTGCCGAGGAACCGAGGTGGATGCAATTTGCCTTCGAAAGGCTTGCGCAAATGCTTCATGCGAGCACGCCACTCAACCGGCAAGGTCTGCCAGACCGCTCTGGCACTGGCCTTCCAGGATCGGCTGCGCGCAGCGGGCCGCCCCTGATCGAGGGTGAGCAGCACGCGATCTAGCAGGCCGGTCCCCGAGTACTGAGGGCCCATGCCGTGACTGCCGAACAGCATGACATTGGTCTGTTCACCCACCTCGGCCAGAATCTGCCCCAGCGCCCGATCGAATAGCCGATAGCAGTCGCGCAACGGCTCGCCCAGGGCGGCCTCCACCCTGGGGTCGTACTGGGGATGGCTACGGTCGTTGATGTGCCAAACGTGATGGCCGGTACAGTGCAGGTCGGTAAACACCGACATGGCCAGGTCCCACTGGCGTGTGCGCATCAGATGCACGGTCAGCTCGGCTTTCTTCTGCAACCGTGTCTGGTACCGCTCGATAAAGGCCCGGAGATCCTCGATCGACTCGGGCGCCTGCCGGTCACAGGACACGCCCCCCGTGGGGTCTGGACCAATGGCCGCAAGAATGTCATCAGCCACGGCTTCGGGCACCGTGGACAACCTGAACTGACGCCCGTCCGCCGGCACGTGACCGCCCCAGTCAACCACCATGGTGCCCCGCATCTCGGGGTCCAGTCGCAGATAAGGCGGATCGATCAGCAAACAGTCGACGCCCTGGTCCGACAGCTGGCGCCACACCGGAGGTGGCGTCTCATCGAGTTCGTACCAATGATCCCGATAATCGTGGCGGCCGAAGTACCGGCGGCCATCGTACTGCGGCTGTCGCCCGGGCAGGCGTCCGCTGTGGAACACCGGCCAGACGGCCCCCGCCTCCAGCGCATAGGGACTTTGTACCTCCCCCCAGCAGCTGCGGTCTCGCAGTGCAGCCAGATTCGGCAGATCGCCGGACTCCATCCATTGGCTGAATAGCTCGGGACTTCCGGCGTCGACGCCTATGATCAGCAACTGTTGTGTATTTGGCATGCTTTTCCAGCGTTATAGGTTCAGTCCTTGCGCCCCGGCCATCATGATGGCCGGGCGCGAGGCCACCGCGTGCGCCGGGCGTTGGCTTCTTCCTGATCGATACCCGCCCGGCGCGGTCTTGGACTCAATCGTTGACATCCCCTAGTCGGATGCATCGCAAGCTTAGGTCAGTCGGACCTGACCTGTCCTGCGTCCCCGCCTCGACTGGTATTCTGCCGCCCGTCAACAAGAGGAGACCCGTGCGTGAAACGACGTGAAATCGTATTGGGCGCCATGGGTGCGAGCGCCCTGGCCGCCTGCACCCAGCAGCGTGATTCCGCAGCCGAACAACCCGCCAGCTTTAAGCCGCTGGTGTGGAAAATGGTCACGACCTGGCCGCCGAACTTTCCAGCCCTGGGCACCGGCGCCAATGACCTGGCGAAGCTGATCACCACACTCTCGGCGGGGCGGCTGACGGTCAAGGTCTACGGCGCCGGTGAGCTGGTTCCACCCTTTGAAGTCTTTGACGCGGTCTCCAGCGGAACAGCCCAGATGGGACATGGTTCTGCCTATTATTGGAAAGGCAAGATTCCGGAAGCCCAGTATTTTTCGTCTGTGCCCTTCGGACTGACCGCGCAGGAGATGTCCGGCTGGCTTTATTTCGGCGGCGGCATGGCGCTGTGGCGCGAAGTCTATGCGCCCTATGGGCTGATTCCCTTTGACGCCGGCAACACCACAGTCCAGACCGCCGGGTGGTTCAATCGCGAGATCAAGACGGTGGACGACCTCAAGGGACTCAAGATGCGCATTCCTGGACTGGGCGGCGAGGTGCTCCGCCGGTTGGGTGTCACCGTGCAGAACATCCCCGGCGGTGAGCTGTTTCAGGCACTGAACCAGGGCACGATTGATGCCACGGAATGGGTAGGCCCGTACAACGACCTCGCCTTCGGGCTGCACAAGGCGGCCAAGTACTGCTACTACCCCGGCTGGCATGAGCCGGGTACGGTCCTGGAGTGCATGGTCAATAAGGCCGCCTATGAAGCGCTGCCGGCCGACCTGCAGGCGATCGTTGAAGCCGCCTGCCGCGTTACCAGCCAGAATATGGTGGCCGAGTTCACGGCGCGCAACGGCCGTGCCGTGCAGACACTGGCCACCGAACATGGCGCGGACATTCGGCCGCTACCAGCCACCGTGCTATCGCATATCCGACGGGTCGCAGACGAAGTGGCCCGAGAACTCGCGGCAGAGAATGCCGCGGCCGCCGCCATCTACGAATCGCTGACCCGCTATGGTGAGCAGACGGCACGTTGGACACAAATGGCAGAGGGCGCCTATTTGGCGGCGCGAGCGAACACGGCTTAATTCAACAGGTCCGGCAACCAGGTTGCCAATCCCGGCCATGCGGCCAACAGGCCCATCAGCACCAATTGGATCAGGATAAAGGGCAGCACACCTCGGTAGATCGCCGGCGTCGGCACCGATGCCGGAGCGACTCCGCGCAAGTAGAACAGCGCAAACCCGAACGGAGGCGTCAAAAACGAGGTCTGCAGGTTCAGCGCCATCATCACTCCGAGCCAGACCGGATCGACGCCCATTGCCAGCAGAATGGGACCGACAATCGGGACGACAACGAAGGTGATTTCGATGAAGTCGAGGATGAAGCCCAGCAGGAACATCAGCAGCATGACGGCCACGACAGCGGTCACCGTCCCGCCTGGCAGGCCCTGCAACATCTCCGCCACCAATTCATCGCCACCGTAGCCACGGAACACGAGCGAGAAGATCGAGGCGCCGATCAGGATCAGGAAGACCATCGCGGTGATCTGAGCGGTGGACTCGGCGCAGGCCTGCAGGTCTCGCCATCCCAGACGACGGCGCAGTACCGCAATCAGCATCGCACCCACCGCCCCAACGGAGGCGGCTTCGGTGGGCGTGGCAATGCCCAGCATGATCGAGCCCAACACGGCACCGATCAGCAGCACCGGCGGCAAAATGCTGCCCAGCACACGCCAAAGGGCCACGCGTTCAACCTCGGCCGCCGGCATCAGGTCAGCCCGGCGATAGGCCAGTATCAACAGCCAGAGAATATAAGCGGCCACAAGCAGCAACCCCGGCAACAAGGCGCCCATGAACAAATCGCCGACCGAGACCGTCTCTGGCGAGAATACGCCCATGCGAATCTGCGCCTGCTGGTAGGCGGAGGACATCACGTCGCCTAGCAGCACCAGCACGATGGAAGGCGGGATCAGCTGACCCAACGTGCCCGAGGCGCAAATCGTCCCAGTGGCGACGGTGGGGGCATACCCGGCGCGCAGCATGACCGGCAACGACAACAGCCCCATGGTGACCACCGTGGCGCCGATGATGCCGGTGGAGGCCGCCAGCAGCGCGCCGACGAGCACCACGCTAACCGCCAGTCCGCCCCGCACCGCGCCAAACAGGCTGGCCATGCCGGTGAGCAGTTGTTCGGCAACCCGGGAACGCTCGAGCACCACACCCATCAGCACGAACAGCGGAACGGCGACCAGCGTCTCGTTCATCATGATGCCGAAAATGCGATTGGGAACCGCCTGCAGAAAGGCCGGATCGAACACTCCCGCCACCGCACCGATGCCGGCAAATGCCAGGGCCACACCGGCCAGGGTCAGCGCCACGGGGTAGCCGGCCAGCAAGACGGCGCAGACCACAACAAACATGAGCACGGCAATCCAGCTCATGATGGCCGCCTCAACGCTGCCCAGGCCCGGAACGCAATCGCCAGCCCCTGGAGCATGAGCAGGCTGGCCGCGACGGGAATCAGGGTCTTGATCAAATAGACGCCGGGCAGCCCGCCCGGCTCGCGCGACCCTTCACGCACACGCCAGGCAGCGGCCACATAGTCCAGGCTTTCGATCATGACGTAGCCGCAGACCGGCCACAGCAGCAACACCGTGCCGATTAAATCGATCCAGCACTTTCGCCGCGGCGAGAACCGGCTGTAGAACACATCGACACGCACATGACCATCGGTGCCCAGCACCCAGGCCAGTGCCAGCATGAATAGCGTGGCATTCGCGGCCGTCAGCCCCTCCTGCATCGCCACCCAGCCCAGGCTCCAGCCGTAGCGCAGTGCCACGATGGCGAAGCACAGCAACGCCATGACCACCGCCATCCAGGCCGCGGTGCGCCCAATCCATGTGGGTAGAGCAGCCGCGTAGCCAGCGGCCCGTTCCAGCGCCGACTCCCTGGCGCGCGATTGATCGATCATGCGAGCTGGCGCTGCCCTCCGCCGTGAAGCAGTTCATTGGTGGCACTGGTACTCAGCTCGCCCGAACGCACCTGGCCAGGCCCTGCCGTCTTGAGCAGCGCCTCCAGCTGGCTGAGTGCCTGTTGCAGCACCGAATGCGATGAATCATGCCGGGTGAGCTGGCACTCAATCACGGCCGTGCTGATGGTGATATCGAATCGCTTATCGCCGAGTTCGATCGGCGTTTCGGAAACACGACTGGTCAGTTCCTGCATGACCGCATCGCCACTGCAGAGCCGGGTCGATGGCATGATGATCATGATTTCATCGCCGCCATACCGCCCGATCACATCGACCTGGCGCAGGCGTGAGCGCACGCCCTCGGTGATTTCACGCAGCACCTGATCACCCGCGGTGCGGCCGTGCGTCTCGTTGAACTGCCGGAAACCATCGATATCGAAGACCGCCATGCAAAACGCCTGCCCCTCACGCTGGGCGCGCTGCAGCTCGAAGCTGACACGCTCCATCAGCGCGGGCCGGTTGTAGAGGCGGGTCAACGGATCGCGCGTTAGCGTGTACGTGACGCGACGGAAGCGTTGGATGCGCCGCTGTACCACGGACAGGATCAACTCGGGGTCGTCGCCTTTCGAAAGCAAGGCATCGGCCCCCGCACGCAACGCGCCACGCAGCAGCCCCGGGTCGGTCACGCTGGTCAGGAATAGCACCGGGATGTCGAACAGGCTTTCGTGATGGCGCAGGATCTGCGTGAGCTCGATACCGTCGAGATCCGGCATTTGCATGTCCATCAGGACGAGATCCGGGCGGAAGTCCAGCAGGCGCTCCAACGCCGTCACCGGCTCGCTGATCAACGCCGTCCGGAATCCCGACCCCTCTAGCAGGGTCGCGTAGTACTGACCGATTTGCTGATCATCCTCGACAATGGCCACGCGGCCGTTCTCGACATAGGCCTGCTCGCCGCGGCCGGAGAACTGCTCCAGCAGCTGCGCCAGGGCCGTGACGTTAACCGGCTTGGTGAAGAAGGCGTCGGCCCCCGAGTCCACCGCCCATTGCCGAGCCCGGACATCGGTTCGCTGGGAGAGGTACACAAGCCCTGGCTTGTAGCGCAGCCGTGCCACCATGGCCTCGGCGATCTGGAAACCGTAATCCTCGCCCTCTGTAAACATCAGGTCCATGAGAATGACGGCGGGCCGGATCTTGGTCACGGCCTCCATTGACGCAAAGGGATCGGTGAATCCGGACACGTCGAACCCCACGGCCATGAGTTGCCGGCTGAGGATGTCGACCATTGCCGGATCATCATCGACCAGCACTACGCGCGGCATTTCGGTCAGGCGGTGTTCGTCTTCGTGACGCCCCTGCTCGGCATGCGGGTCGCCCGGCGGTGGCCGGCGGATGCAGCCATCGAGATCACGCAGCAGGCGATCAAAGTAGTCACCGACGTGATCCGGTGCCGTGCCGTGCTCGCGGAATTGCAACACCTGATCGAGCATGCGGGCGGCGTCGCCCAGTTCGGTGAATCCATAAGAGGCAGCGGAGCCGGCCATGCGGTGAACCAGCAGCTTGAACGCCGCCGTGCCCTCCTCGCTCCAATCGTCTTCAACCGCAGCCTGGTGCGCAGCCACCAGGTCCGCACGCTTTTTGGTGAGCGAAGCGTGGTAGCGCTGGACGAGCTGGGTGAGCGCTGCGCGGGCGTCTGCGTTCAACATGAGTTTGTTACTCGCATGAAATTGACGCGAGTATTTCAGCCTTGGGGTAAATCATCGGTGAAGCATGGCGGCATCAGGTCTACCAGCTTAACGCGATCAAAACCCGAGTCGAACTTCAAAACGGCCGACTAGCGCCTCGTAGTCACGACTCGAGTCGGAGGATGTGCGCGACGCGTGCTCGACAGCCAGCAGCAGACCGAGCCGCTCCAATGCCTGCCAGTCTAGGGTGACTGAGGCCGACTGGATGTCGTCATCCAACTGACTGGCGGCGCCGGCGAACGCCCCCCCAGCTTCGAACTCCACCTCACGGCGTTCCAGCGCCACGCCGACCTGGGTCTTGTAAGACCAGGCCCAGTCCACACCGAGACGCAGCCCATCATCAATCGTCAGGTTGGCGTCTTGGAGTTCCGCCGAGTAGATCCTGCGGTACCCGCGCAGTGACACGCGGGTCTTGGCCGAGATCCGGCGTCGATACTCCAACCGCCCGGTGAGCCCTGAGTAGTCGCGAGTCGCGGTGGGTTGCTGCCTGCGCCGTGTGTACCCAAGCGTCCAGTCCAGGTCGGATAGCGCGGAGGGGGACCAGACAAGTTGCCCTTCCACACTCGTCTGCTCGTAGTCGGTTGCCAGATCCGTACCGGCAGGACGATTGGGGAACCGCCCGTCGGTCACCGACACGGATCCACCCAGACGGGATAGTCGATTGCCCTGGTAATAAATGCCGGCAACAGCGATTGACTCACGCAAGTCAAAGCCCGGGCTCGCCGCACCCGAGCCGTCGCGGCGATCATGTCGCCCCTCTAGCTCCACTCTCAACCGCGGGCTGAGGTTGTAGCCGCCAAGTGCGCGCACGCCCTGGCGACGCACGAATCCCGCTTCGGGGGTGCTGCGGTTGGCGAAATCATCGATTGCGCGCTCGGCCGTCAGCCCCAGCTGACCGTCAAACCGTCGCCCGGCACGCCAGGTCCAGCGCGCATCGAGATCATAGGCCTCATGGTTGAACCGACTGAAATGCCGGTACCGGACCGGCTCATAGACCGCCGTCAGGCGGGCAGCCTGGAGACCCGGATTGAACTCGGCTGTCAGGCCCAATGAAATCCGGGTCAAGGTGTCGCTACGCCGCTCAAACACGCCGTCGACGCCACGTTGTGTCCGCAACAGATTGGAGTCATGGGCGATGGAGGCCACGGCAAACGGCGACACATCCACCAACTGCGCATGAAGCGACCCGCTGACCCCGAGCAGCAGGCCACCCACAGCCGCGATTGCAAGACGACGCCGCACCGTCAGAACGCGTTCTCGTCCCTGGAGATCATCAGCGCGGTCATCAGGATGATTCGTACATCCAGCAGCGGCGACCACTCGCGGATGTACTCCAGGTCGTACTCGATTCGCTTTTCCATCCGATCCAGCGTCTGCGTCTCGCCCCGATACCCATTCACCTGCGCCCACCCAGTCACGCCCGGCTTGACCTTGTGCCGGGTCATGTAGCCCTGGATGGCACGACGGTAAAACTCGTTATGCGCCACCGCGTGGGGCCGGGGACCGACAATGGACATGTCGCCCTTCAACACCGTCCAGAACTGCGGCCACTCATCCAGCGACGTGCGACGCAAAAATCGGCCGACGCGAGTCACGCGCGGGTCGGCACGACTCACCTGCTCCACCTGCTCGCCCTCTTCCATGACCGTCATGCTGCGGAATTTGTGCACATAGAACCGCTCGCCATTGAGGCCGTAGCGGAACTGCTTGAAAATGATCGGACCGCGGGAGTCGAGCTTGACCGCGACGGCAATTGCGATCATCAGCGGGATGCTCAATACGAGCACGACGGACGCAAATACGATGTCGAACAGACGCTTGAGCATGCCGTCGACGCCGTAGAACGGCGTTTCAATCACCTCCAAGACCGGCACGCCCTGAATGTCATAAAACTGCGCCGACATCATGTTGAAGATGTACCAGTCCGGGACGTAGAACACCGAAGCCGTGGTGTCACCGAGCTCGTTGATCAGCGCAATCCCTCGTTCGAACGCACCTTCCGGCAGGCAGATGAACACGACCTCGACGCCTTGCTCGCGGACATAGTTTGCCGCACTGCTCACCGAACCCAGGTGCTGGAGGTCTGCCAACGGCCCGCCCGTTCGCGAGGGTTCACGATCCTCGAAATAGCCAATTAGGTTATAGCCGGCGGCCGGCGCTTTTGACAGGAGATTCCTGGCGGCATCGTTGACGAACAGAATGACCGCAGACCGGTTCCGTGCAATTCCCGGGAACAGACGCAACAGGCCGTAGCGGATCACCACGTGCACGGCAATGAACGCAATCGGCACACCTATAATCCAGGCAGCCAAGACCCGGCGCGACAGGTCAGAACCCAGCTCGGCGAAGAAACCGACCAGAATCAACGCCATGACGACGGCCAACCAGAGCCATAGCAGCCGCGTTCCTACCGATCCCGGTCGCCCCAGCTGCCAAGGAATGGTCAGCGAGATGCCCCGCATCAGGAACGTGGAGGTCATCCCCGAGAACAGAGCAGCCGCCTGATAAAGTCCGCCAAAACGGATCTGAAACGCGTTGCAGGCCAGCATCATCACGCCGTAAATAATCAGCGCGTAAGACAGCCCGTTGAGCACACCGGCGCGAGTACTGCGCTGTGCCATTCAAACTCCCATTTGTTTTTTTGTGCCGGCCAAGTGCTAGTGGTTCCAGCCCCAAAGCCCCGCCGAAGCCGGGGTGGGCCGCGGTTCGACAACGCTGCGTCTGCCGTCGCTGGCCCCTGCAGTGACAACCTCGCAATCATCGCAGACTCCGGCGGATTGCGTCACTATTAAGCCATCATCCTCGCAGTCCAGACTATGAATGCGCCTTTGAATCCGATTCCCGCCTCCGTTCCCCAGGGCGTCCAGCTCCCGGGCATCAGCCTGATGCAGATCCAGGCCATGCTGCTCGCACGCTGGAAACTGATCGTCGCATTCGGATTCGGGTGCGCGCTGCTCGCCGCAGTGCTGAGTAAACTGGTACTCCCCAAAACCTACGTCGCCACGGCCACTGTTCTGGTCGACTTCGAGGTGAACGACCCCTTGTCCGGTCGCGATTTCCCGGCACATCTGGCCGCCAGTTACATGGCCACGCAGATCGAGTTCATGCGCAGCCCCGAAGTGCTTATCCCGGCGCTCGAACGGCTTGGCTGGGCATCCGACCCCGAGCGACTCGACGGCATCCCCGATGCTGACAATCCGAACCTACGGATGAACTGGCTGCGCAATCAACTGGCCCAGCAATTGACCATCCGTCAGGGCGACGACAGTCGGTTCATCTACGTCAGCTTCACCGCTGAAAGCCCGGGCGAGGCCGCGGATGGCGCGAACATCGTCGCCAGAACCTTCGTGCAAGAACAGCAGGCACGCCAGCAAGGCCCCGCCCGTCAGCGTGTCGACCAGGCCGAATCCAAGCTGGCCAGCTTGCGTGAGCGCGTCAGCGCAGCCGAGGCCCAGGTTGCCCGGTTCCGGGAGCAATCGGGACTGATTGCATTGGATGGCGACCTGCGCGACGAGCAGTCGCGGCTGCTGGAACTCGAGCGACGCCTGTCCGAAGCCCGTGCACGCCGCCGCGAAGCGCAACAGCGTCTCAATTCTGCACGCAATGCCGACGCCACCGTGCTCGGTTCGAACCTGATCCAGAGCATGAAGCGGGAGGTTGCCGCGCTGGAAACCCGCCTGGCGGACCTATCGACCACCCTGGGGCCGCGGCATCCCGAGTACATCGCGGTGAGTCGTGAGCTGCTGTCGGCCCGTGCGCGCCTGGATACGGAAATCGATCACTACGTCGACAGCGCGCGCGCCGAGCTGGCCGCCGCCCGCCGCCAGGAAAACGGCTTGGCGGCCGAGCATGCCGCCGTCAAGGCGGCCATGCGCTCCGAGCAGTCCACCAAAGACGACGCGGCGCAGTACCTTCGTGAGCTGGCCACGGCCAAGCAGCTCTACCAGCAAGCCCTGCGGGAATATGACAAAACCCTGCTGGGTGCCGGCACCGAGTATTCCAACGCCAGTGTCTCCAGCCCGGCACAGCCCCCCCTGGAGCCCGACAGCCCCAAGGCCAAACTGAACACGATCATCGGCGGTATGCTCGGTGGCATGTTGGGCGTGGCCCTGGCGCTACTGCTCGAGCTACTAAACCGGCGGATTCGTTGCCGCACCGATCTTGAGCGTGACCTGGGGCTGAGCATTATCGGCGACCTGACATTGCCGCGTCGGCGGCATGTTCGCCTCCCGGGCTAGCCCGCCCGTTCGCATCAACGTTCGCTGATGAGCAACGCCGATAACGGGGCCACGGGCTGGCGGCCGGATACCAGCTTCTGGCAACTCTCCGGCGGCCTCGTGCTGGTTACGGTCGTATTCGCTGCCATCCCTGCGGGTTTCAACTGGCAGCCCGTGGGACTATCCGATGGCGAATCCACCAACCAGTTGCTCCGTCGCGTGCAATGGCTGCCGGTCTGGGCGCTAGCCGGTTGGATGATGCTGCGTCGGCGCGCGTTGCTTGTTCCTCTGCTGATTAAGGTCAACCCGTTTCTGGTCGGATTCTGTCTCTGGGCGGCCGCCTCGCTGAGCTGGGCCGAGGTCCCCAGTGGAACGGTCAACCGCCTCGCGCAGCTCGTTGGCTCCATCATGATCTGCGTAGCATTCTGCGTCGCCAGCTGGGGCCGATACCGGCTGGAGAGACTGACCCTGACCGCATTGACCGGCCTGCTGGTCGTCTCGCTGATCATGGTCTTCGCCCTTCCCCGCTACGCCGTCCACAACGACCCCACCTTGCGCGGGCTGTGGGCGGGCGTCATGTCCAGCAAGAATGAACTGGGCATCGTCTTCTCGCTGGGCCTGATGTTCGGCACCTTCGCCTGGCTGACGGGCTTGATCAGCCAGCGCTACTTCGGCGGTTTGCTGGCACTGGTCGCGGTCATCTCGGTCGGCGCCAGTTCGACAACGGCCACGATTACCGGCGTCATGGCGGCAACCATTGTCTGGCTCTCCATCCGCCCGCCCGTGGACCCCGCAGGCAACGCCCTGGCGCTGGTCCTTTTCGCGGTTCTGCTGATCGGCCTGCCCTATCTGGCGGCAACGCTGCTGTCCGGGCCGCCGACGGTGGTCGACATTCTGGGACCGGTCACCGAGGCGCTCGGCAAGGATATCTCGCTGACAGGACGGGACGATATCTGGTCGCGCGTGCTGATCGAAGCGCGGGAGCACCCGGTTATCGGCGGGGGTTACGGTGCATTCTGGCTAGGCCCCGGCGGACCCTCCGACTGGATTCACCAAGAGCTTTACTGGATTCCGTATCAGGCCCACAACGGCTACATCGACATTTTCAACGAACTTGGCTTTGTCGGCCTGGGCCTGGTGGTGGGATTCGTGTTGTGGCATCTCAAGCAGATCGGCCAGCTCTGGTGGATCGACCGTCCAACGGCTGCGGTACACCTGGCGCTGCTCATCTATACCCTGGTATCAAACATCACCGAATCCACGCTGTTCCGGCCGCTCACACTGCCCTGCACGCTGATTCTGTTCTCTTCGCTGACGCTCTCCCGAACGCAGTTGCAGCAGCACTTCGACCGCGCGCGGCCAGTCAGCGCTCCGCAAGCTGTCGCATCCTAGTCCAGCGCCGCGCGCAAGGCCTGCTCCAGGCGCCTCTGTCCAAAGGCAGCCGTGGCCTCGGCCCGTACGGCCTCTACGTCGAGACGCGCAACCTCGTCCGCCGCGACCCGGCGCACGAGCGCCGGCAAATCTTCGAAACTGTGGAACTGATTGAATTCGGAGCGGATATGCTGATACCAGGGCCGGTCACGAACCAGAACGGTGGCCCCATAGGAAATGGCATGGAAGAAAGAGCCGGAGGCAATCATCTCTGCGCTGTCGTGCAGCAGCAGGGTCGCCTTGCAGCGCTGGAGTAGAAGCGCCGCCTCTGACTCGGAAACAAAGCCGGGCATGACGCGAACCGCTGGACTCAGCCGGCGGCGGGCAATGATGGCATTGAGACGGTCGACGTAGCCGGCATCCTGCGCCTTGCCGACCAGCAGCAGCGGTTGCTCGGCGGGCCAGCAGTCCAGCAACTCATGTAGCCGCTTGTACTCGGCAATGACGCCGAAGACCAAGTAGCAATGCTCCAGCGCACCAAGCGATGCCGTAAATGCCGTCCCGTTCTCGGGCGCTGCCGTGGGGTACAGCGGATGCGGCACATACCGATGTCGCGCATCCCACCCTTCGAGTCGGGGCGCATGCACAACCACCCGGTCCGCAAGGCCACGCGTCCGCTCGACCAGCGCTCGTGTGGCCCGCTGAGCCGCGCCGGTCGTGTCATGGGCGTAGTGGTTATGCAGCACGAACACCAGTTGTCGGCAACGGCTTCGCACCCAGCGCAGCCAAAGGTTCACATACACCCAGCGTGGTAGCGACACCCCCCCACGGGCATTGAGCACCCGTATCTCCGGCCAGTTGATCACCACGCGGTCGTAGTGCTTCAGCGGCGTCTGGAGCATCGACTCCATGGTCATGGGGACAACCTGCAGGCCGAGCTGAGCATAGGCCGCGGCCATTGAGCGTTGGTAGACATTCACGGCATCCGGCTGCGGTGGATACACGTGGATGGCCCGGCCGGGGATGGACGAATGCGTCGGCGGATCTGCCGAATCGAAATGGCTCACTGGAATTGCCTGGGAAGCTGCGCTGTTACTCTATGCCATCTGCTGGCAGCGCGTCCCGCAAACGCGAGCCAGTTCATCTGCCTGCGCCCCACCCCAGCCATGCCCCACGGTAGGGCGCGATTGCGACCGGGATCGTCATTTGAGTCAGGGAAAACGGGTCATGCGTCATCAAGGCGGCGGTCGCGCGCTGCTGTCGGGGGCCATCATCAGCCTGGTCGACCAGGCAATGCTGTCGGCGACCAATTTCGCCATCGGGCTGTTATTCATCCGTCTTGCATCCAAGAGCGACTACGGCCTGTACGCCCAGTTCTTCGGCATTCTGATGCTGTCCCAGGCATTGCAGAATGCGGTCTCCAATGCACCGCTGATCTCGCTCGGTCCCAAGCTGCGTCAGCGGCGGCGGCGCAGCCTATCCGCCCATCTGCTTAAACTTCAAAGCCTGATCTCCGCGTTGGCGGCGGTGATCGCCGTCGTTGCCGTCAGCCTGCTGTCCGGCATGCTGAGCATCCCGGAGCTAACCGCCACGGTGGGCTATGGCTTCGGGGTGGCGCTGCTGGGCCAGTGGTTGCGCGAGTACGTCCGAAATTACCATTTCTGCCTGTTCCGCCCGGGGCTGGCACTGATCACGGACATGATCTATTCAGTCTGCGTCGCCACCGGGCTGCTGGCGGCTGCGCTAGGCGGCGTGTTCGGCACAGAAACGGTGCTTCTGACGCTGGGCGTTGCCGGACTCATCAGCGGCCTCGCGGGCCTTGTGCTGCTCGGGCCAAAACCATTCACCCGATCGCATGGCCGCGCCCGGCCGGCCTTGGGTCGTGCCTGGGACGTCAGCCGCTGGACGCTGCCGAGCGTGTTCCTGTCCTGGGTTTCGAATAACACCTTCGCATTCGTTGTGGCGGCGATTATCGGACTTGCCGCAGCAGCGGACATCAGCGCCGCCCGCCTCTTACTCATGCCAGCGGGGCTATGCCTGACGGCCTGGACCAAGGTGTTCGCCCCCCGGATGTCCAAGTGGTGGGGCCAGGGTGAACGCGACAAGATCCGCCAGCTGGCGCAGTACTCTGGTGTCGGGCTGATCACACTGATCGTGGGCTACACCGCCGTGCTGCTCATCGCGTTTCCGTTGCTGGAAGGCCTCCTGCTGGGGGACCGCTACAGCACTGCGTCCGGTCTCATTCCCCTCTGGGCGCTGTTTTTCTGCGTGAATGCTGCGCGGGGCATCGGCACCAGCGTGCTGGTCGGAGCCGAGCGGTTCAGGGATTTATTCCTGTTTGGCATTGCAGGGACCGTCGTCTCTTTGCTCGCCTCGATTGCAGGCACCTGGGCGCTGGGAACCGGCGGGGCGGTGATCGGACTGACCCTGGGCGAACTAAGCCTGTTGCTGCTGATCGCTACGGTGGGGCGCCAGCGCATGCAGGCATCAGCCCGCTAGACTAGCGTCGCCCACCACGGACTCGCTGCCAGGCCGAGCTGACAAGCAGCCGGATCACAACAGGCAGGTTGTCCAACAGATAGCGACGAACCAGGCGACGGGGGTCCTGCAGCATGCGATGCGCCCATTCCAGCCCCAGGCGCTGGACCAGCTCGGGCGCGCGTGCCAAATCACCGGTGGCAAAGGCGAAACTGGCACCGACCCCGACGATCAATGCTCGGGGGTGACGGCGACGCAGCATGTGTGCGACGTATTCCTGCTTGGGCGAACCCATCGCCACGAGGATGACATCCGCCGAACCCGCCCGGGCCAGCGCGGTGTCGATATCTGCCATCTCGTCGGCGCTGGGCGGAGTGCCGATCCACGGTGAGTAATGGCCCGCGATGACCAGCCCCGGATACATCCGGCTGAGCGCTTCTGAGGCACGGACCTCGTTGCCATTGACTCCACCGAGGAGATACATCGAGCGCCCTTGCTCGGCGCAGAGCGCCGCCAGATCGAACATCAGGCTGGACCCCGCGATCCGCTCGGGAATCGGCCTGCCGGCCAATCGCGATGCCCAGACCAGTGGCATGCCGTCCGCAATCATCACATCCGACTGGCGATAAAGCGTCGCAATCTGCGCATCGCGCCGTGCGCGGCTGAGGAAGTCCATGTTGGCAGTGACCAGCCAGGCACCCTGCCCCTGCGCCAGATCGGCCGACACCGCGTCAAGCAATGCCCGTCGGCTGCAGCGCAGGACATCCAAGCCCATCAGCCTCAGTGTCGATTCATTCAGCGCTGACAGCGCGCCGGTCGAGCAGGATTGAGCAGACACGCTAACCCGCTATCCGCTGCTTGCCCCGCCCCGTCAGGCGACGCAGCAGGCGGCCACCGACGGCGCGCAGACGCTGCCGCTGCCAGGCCTGTAATCCCTCACGGAAACCCGGTTCTTCAAACCGCGGTTCGCTCCGCAGCGCCGCATAGAAGTAGGCGCCAACAATCAGAAGCCCGCCGATGACATAAGGCTTCTCTGCCATGCGGAACAGGCCCGATGCCGTGGCATAGGCCGGGTGATACCCCATGAACCAGATGCCGCGCCCCAGACGGATGCGGCCCTTGTACACGTTCTTGTCGGAAGAGCCCATGAGCCTGTGGTGGAACAGCCTCGCACCCGGGTCCCGGATGGAACGGGTGGTCCAGCCATTGAGCCGGCATTTATGAATATCGATGCCATCCCAGAGGATCGTCTGGCTGAACCCGCCGATGGCTTCAAACGCCTCGCGTTTGTAAAACTTGAACTGGCCGGCAACCATCTCATCGATGATGTACTCCTCGACCAGGCTGTCGCCCTCGGGCCGGTACACCTTGCCAGACACCGCGGCCAGGCGATCATCCGCCTCCAGCGCTGCCAGCATTGTCTCGATATAGGTCGGGTCAAAGGACATATCGCCATCCAGCTTGCAGATGTAGCGATAGTCCGACTGCAGCTGGTCCCGGCCGAAGTTAAAGGCTTCGATCACCCCTGAACCCAGGACTCGCTGACCGCGGTCTGTCCGCCTGACCAGTCGGATGAAAGGGTACCGGGCCTGATAGTGCTCCACGATCTCCGGCGTATCGTCCCGGGATCCGTCGTCGACAATCAGCCATTCTTCAGGCCAGACGGTTTGCGCGGCCATGGCATCGAGCGTCCGCCGGATGTATTTGGATTCGTCCCGCACCGGCGAGACGATGGCGATGGCCGCAGTGGCGTGTTGATCAGGCAATGGTGTCTTCCAGGTAAACGGATCCGACAATGTCGACATTCTGCGCTCGCAATTCGTCAACCAGGGTGTGCGCATCGGCCAGGCGATCGTCATCCTTGCAGAGCACGATCACGGCATGGCCGACCACGGACGCGATGGCCTGGGCATCCGCACTCCCATCCACCTGGGTTGCGTCCAGCAGGATCAGCCCAGGTTGCTTGAGACCGCTGGTCAGCCAGTCACGAAAACGCGGATGCATGAGCCGCTCATTATTCGCTGCGCCCGTGCGCCCGCCAGGAATCAGCGTGAACTGGTCTAGATCGTCAAACCGGTAGGCCGTAAGTCGCTGATCGCCGGCCAACCATTCTGCCAATCCGACTGCATTGCTCAGGCCGTACAAACCGGCAGCCAGGCCACCCTGCAAGCCGACATCGACCAGACAAGTCGCGCGACCGGCGCGCGCGAGCAGCACCGCCAGATTGGCTGGCACGGCGCTGCGCCGCGTCGAGCGTCCAACGCTGACCACGGCCAATGTGGCGTGGTCACCCATGCGATCAAGCCGGGGCGTGAGCCGCGCCAGCAGGCTTCGGTAGCGTCGCGCCTCCTCGGAATCCGGCGCGGTGACGACCGTCAACGCATCCGCAGGATGCATCTCTGCCTGACGGATGATCGCGACCTGATCGACCGTGGCCGGTGGCCGGTGCCCATCGGCGCTGGGCGGCGCGCGTCGGGGAGCGACGGAAGCCTGCGCCCGCCCATCCGACGCGCCAGACCTGGGCGCCTCGGGCGCGGGCGACGAACGCGTCGGTGATGCCGGCCTGGCTCGCGATGGCTTGCGCGGGGTCGCCTCGGGAGGCGCGGTGTTTGAGGCACGGGCTGCCGCGGGTCCGGACGACTTGGCCTGTCGGTGCAGTCGGGCTTTCAGGCGTTGGGAATCCTGCTCGCTCGCCTCGGCATCAATCACACGGGCTGCGCCATAGCGAGCAGCCAACACGCCTCGGCGAATCCCCTTCGATTCGTCTTTGCTCATACCGCGGCCACCCAACCTGCACCGTGCTCACGGCACATCGAGACAAGAATCAGAACAAGCGCTCCTTCACAAAAATCACGTCATCCGGCTGCACGAAATCGGTCAGATCCACCGAGCGAGTCCGGGTCCTGCCCTGTTCATCGGACCGGCGCAGTTGCACGCGCGTCTCGCTCCCACGCTCGGTCAGACCTCCGCCGACCGAGATGGCTTGCATGACGGTGATGGGCTCATGCAGCGGATACGCATCGGGTCGCCGCACCTCACCATAGATGTAAAACTTCTGCGCCTCGGGCACGTAGATGGTATCGCCTCCAGCCACGTTGAAACCAATCGCGCCAGTGCCCGATAACAATTCATCCAGCCGCAGGTTGTAGCGCTGCTGCGCACCGCCGGCCTGACGCCGGACCAACGTGACCGTTCGCGCGCCCTGCTCGGTGATCCCACCGGCCATCGCCAGCGCATCGAGTACCGAAGTTTCTGATTCCAGCGGGAACCGACCCGGCGAGGCCACAGCCCCCAGCACCGAAATCTGTCGACTGCGAATCGCCTCGACTGTGAGGTTGACCTGCGGATTCTTGAGGTACTCGCCCTCTGCGTAGGCATCGGCAATCCGGTTACCCGCCGCCTGAGGTGACAGGCCGCCCACCACCACCCGGTCCACCAGCGGTAGGGTGATGCTGCCGTCGTCACCGACCACCGTTTGCGTCTCCAGATCGGGCTGACCGAACACGGTCACCCGCACGGCATCTCCTGGACCCAGTCCCTGGTTACCTCCGCCCAGGGCCGCACCCGGCAAGGTGGACAGCGGCTGGCGATCCGGCACGCTGGGGGGGGCGGGGTCCGGCATGACCCGGCTGGCAACAGCGGGACGCTGCACCTGGGCAGGCTGCGGCGCTGACGACCGTTGCGCGTGGGGCGGAGTGATCGGCGCGGTCAGGGGGAGCGTTGCCCGCTCGGGTGCCCGCGTCTCGTATGACGGCGGCCGATTGGTCCGCTCCTCGATACCCAGGCCGCTGCGCCGCGCGCGCGGACCGCCGATCACCCTGGACTCAGGCAACGCCAGCGGAGCCGGCGCGATATGCGCCCGACCGGCCGACGTCACAGGTCCGGCTGCCGGACTTGCGCCCCAACGCCCGGTCGGGTCCACATCCGGTGGTGGCACGCCATCCTGTCGGTTGCGTGGTGGTTGCGGTGGGGCTTGGACAGTGGCTGACCGCACCGGCAACGAGCCATCTGGGATGACGATGGTGGTTGGTGGTCGCGTCGCCCGTCGGTCGCCCGTGGGCGTGCGCGGGGTTGCAACCGCCTGCCCCGGCAGACTCGACCAATCTTCGTCGCTATATATTTCGACGCCCTGCGCGACGACCGGTGGTGCCGCAGCGCAGGTGGCCGCGGTCAGCACAAGTATTCCCAGCTTACGCGCGAGCGTCGGCACTAAGCCGCGTTGCATGCCCTGATCCATCATCCCTGCGTTGTTCGTCCAGCAGTACGACCACCCGGTGGCCAGAGACACCATCCTATCGGGAAATCCGGCTGTCCACCCGCAAGCCCCTGATTCTAACCCCCATTCGGCTTGCCATGGGGACAAACGGGCTGGCTCTCAAGACCTTGAACCCATTTTGTCAACCCCCAAATCGCTGTCATCCCCGGCACCCACCGGCGGAACCCAACCCCAGAGTCTTTGTTGGAGGACCATCATGAACATCAAGCACTATGAACCCGCTGGCGTTTTCAACGTATTGAGCCAGGAACTGGATCGTTGGATGGACGCCACCAGCGCCCAGGCTGCGGCACGCGCCTGGAGCCCGGCCGCCGATGTCGAGGAAACCGATGCGAACTACTTCGTACGCCTGGATGTCCCGGGGGTCGACCCGTCAGCCATAGACGTTAGCGTCGAGAAAAGCGTGTTGACCATCCAGGGTGAGCGCAGCGCACCCGCCGACGAATCCGGCCGGTTCACGCGTGTCGAGCGCCTCCAGGGCAAGTTCGCCCGGCAGTTTCGCCTGCCCGAGGTGGCCGATGACGAGGCCATCGAAGCCGACTATGCCCAGGGCGTGCTCACCGTACGCATCGCCAAGAAGCAGGCCAGCCAGCCGCGACAGATCGCCGTCCGCGTCAGCTAGCCTGCCCCCCATGCACGGCACGCCGGCGCCACCGGCTCCGGCGTGTCGTGCAGCCCCCCGTCACCAGATTGAGGTCACACCGTGAGAACCGACAAACTGACCACCCACTTTCAGCAGGCGCTGGCCGACGCCCAGTCGATGGCCGTCGGTCGCGATCATCCGCAAATCGATCCGGCGCATGTGCTGCTCACGCTGCTTGACCAGGACGGTGGCAGTGCCCGGCAGCTGCTGGCGCAGGCCGGCACCCGCATCGACGCCCTGCGCACGGGCCTCGATGGCCTCATCGAACAACTGCCGACCGTTGGCCAGGCCACCGGCGAGGTGCAGGTCAGTGGCGATCTCGGTCGCGTCCTGAATCTCACCGATCGACTGGCCCAGCAGCGCAAGGACGAATTCATTAGCTCCGACCTGTTTCTGCTGGCCCTGGTTGATGACAAATGTGCCGCAGGCAAGCAGTTGCGTGAGGCCGGTTGCACGGCCGATGCGCTCAAGCGAGCCATTGACGCGGTCCGTGGCGGCGAGCGCGTGGACAGCGCCGAAGCCGAGGGCCAACGTCAGGCGCTGGAGAAATACACCATCGATCTAACGGCGCGCGCCGAGGCCGGCAAGCTCGACCCGGTGATCGGACGCGACGAGGAAATCCGGCGCGTCATCCAGGTGCTATCGCGCCGGACCAAGAACAACCCCGCGCTCATCGGCCGCCCCGGCGTCGGCAAGACCGCCATCGCGGAGGGGCTGGCGCAGCGCATCATCGACGGTGAGGTGCCCGAAGGCCTGCGCGACAAGCGCCTGCTGTCCCTGGACCTGGGTGCCCTGATCGCGGGCGCCAAGTACCGCGGCGAGTTCGAGGAACGGCTCAAGGCCGTACTCAAGGATTTGTCCAAGCAGGAAGGCCGGATCATCCTGTTCATCGACGAAATCCACACCCTGGTCGGCGCCGGCAAGGCGGAAGGCGCCATGGATGCCGGCAACATGCTCAAACCGGCCCTGGCCCGCGGCGAGCTGCACTGCATCGGCGCCACCACCCTGGACGAGTACCGCGAGAACATCGAGAAGGATGCCGCGCTGGAGCGCCGTTTCCAGAAGGTTCAGGTCGACGAGCCCTCGGTGGAGGACACCATTGCGATTCTGCGTGGCCTCAAGGAACGCTATGAGGTCCACCACGGCGTCGAGATCACCGATCCAGCGATCATCGCCGCGGCGCGCCTGTCGCACCGCTACATCTCGGATCGGCAGCTCCCCGACAAGGCCATCGACCTGATCGACGAAGCCGCCAGCCGGATTCGCATCGAGATCGACTCCAAGCCAGAAGCAATGGATCGGCTGGAGCGGCGGATCGTCCAGCTCAAGATCGAACAGGAAGCGTTGAAGAAGGAGTCGGACGAGGCCTCGCGCAAGCGGCTGGATCTGCTTAAGACCGAGATCGCCAAGCTGGAACGCGAGTACTCCGACCTGGAAGAAATCTGGAAGTCGGAAAAGGCCAGCGTGCAGGGGGCTTCCTCCGCCAAGGAGGAGCTCGAGCGCGCTCGTATCGACCTGGAGCACGCCCGTCGCGCTGGAGACCTGACTCGTATGTCCGAACTGCAGTACGGGCGTATTCCCGAGCTGGAGCGGCAGGTCGCCCAGGCACAGGCTGCTGACGACGGCGGACAGCGCAAGTTCCAGTTGCTCAAGAGCCGGGTCACCGACGAAGAGGTCGGCGAAATCGTCTCCAAATGGACCGGTATCCCCGTGGCCAAGCTCATGGAGGGCGAGCGCGAAAAACTGCTGCAAATGGAAACGGTGCTCCACGAGCGTGTGGTGGGCCAGAACGAGGCGATTGCTGCGGTGGCCAACGCCATCCGGCGCTCGCGGGCCGGGTTATCCGACCCGTCCAAGCCGGTCGGCAGCTTCCTGTTCCTCGGGCCGACAGGCGTCGGCAAGACCGAGCTTTGCAAGACGCTGGCCGGCTTTCTGTTCGACTCCACCGACAACCTGATCCGCGTCGACATGAGCGAATTCATGGAGAAGCATTCGGTGAGCCGGTTGATCGGCGCCCCGCCCGGCTACGTCGGCTACGACCAGGGCGGCTATCTGACCGAAGCCGTACGCCGCAAGCCTTACTCGGTGTTACTGCTCGATGAGGTCGAGAAGGCGCATCCGGATGTCTTCAACATCTTGCTGCAGGTGCTGGACGACGGTCGGCTCACCGACGGACAGGGCCGGACCGTGGACTTCCGCAATACAGTGGTCGTCATGACCTCCAATCTCGGTAGCAACCTGATCCAGGATTTGTCGTCGGGTGATGAGGCCAATGATTACGCAGCCATTCGTGCCGCGGTCATGGAGGTCGTCCGCCAGCAGTTCCGGCCGGAGTTCGTCAACCGCATTGACGAGACCGTGGTCTTCCACCCGTTGGCCAAGGCGCAGATTCGCAACATCGCGCTGATTCAGGCCGAAGGGCTCATGGCACGGCTGGCCGAGCGTGATCTGACGCTGGCCTTTAGCGACGCTGCGCTGGATCGACTGGCCGATGCCGGTTTCGACCCAGTGTACGGCGCACGACCGCTGAAGCGGGCCCTCACCCAGTTGGTCGAAAACCCCTTGGCCAATCGCATCTTAAGCGGCGATTTCCCGCCCGGCTCGACCATCCACGTCGACGTGTCGGAGAGCGGCCTGGGTTTCTCGGCGGCCTGAGCATCGGGGKGGGGGTGGGGGTCGAGCCTATTTGCGGGCCCCCACCAACGCCCGGTCGTGTCGGAACTTCCTCATCAAGACGCCGAATTCCCCGCGCAGCAAATGTGACAGAGCATTCGCCAGCTTGCGGCGCCGTTGCGAGCCCATCGATTGCTGAAACACAAAGGGTTGCTCGGTCCATTCCAGGTGCTCGAATGGCTGGGTCAACTGAAAAATTGCTGTGCGCCCGCGGATCATCTCGACGAGCGTCCACCCAGGTTCCCGTCGCAGAAAATCCACCAGAATGCGCCCGGTCCAGACGTCGATATCGTCGATCATCATGTAGCCGCCCACGCGCAGGCGCGGTGCGGTATAGGCCCAATCAATCTGCGGAATGGGAAACCCGTGCCCGCCATCGATCAGGACCAAATCCAACGGCCCGTCGTGAGCAAGCTGCGGAAGCACGTCCTGACTGTAGCCTTGGTGAAACGCCAACTGAGACATGTCGAGCTGCTCGTCTCGCAACGCCTGCGTTACGGCATCCACCTCCGGGGCGGCAGGCGTGATGGCTGTGTGGACCGCACCGCGGCGGATCAGCTCCACGGTGGATCGGCCCGCCCCCGTCTCCAAAGTCCGGTCTCCGGGCTTTACCAGCCTGTCAAAGCATTCCACGACGGCCTCATCCAACGACCAATCGGCGCTACCACCATGGTGGAAGTTCTGGTGCATATGCTCATCCTATAAACGGTGATCTGTGGCTTGTCGTGGTTCGAGAGCGGGCGTCACCTCTAGGTCACACCGCCGGCAGCACTTTCACTTTGATGTAACTCAGCCGTCAGCTCTCTTCGATTCTTCACGCCGAGCTTGCGGTAGATTCGATGGGCATGGTTCGCGACCGTCGATGTGGACAAACCGAGGTCGCGGGCCATCTGCTTATAGGTCGTTCCCGCCGCCAGCTGTTCCGCGATTTCGCGCTCGCGCGCCGTGAGTCCGTCCAGGCGCTCAGGCTCCCAAATGCGGAGCAGTGTCAACTCGTTGAGATGCTCAGCATACACACGCAACCCATCGACGGAGATGGACGCCTTGTTCAGGTCATCCGGCAACTCGAACGGAAGGCGCCGCCCTGTCCACTTGGGATAGTGACGCTGCAACAATCTGCGGAATCCCCATTGTGCTTCCAACACGCCCCCTGCCGGGTCAACCACCGCGGATGGTCGATCCGCTAGGGCTGCACTGGGACGGGCCAGGCTCAGAAAATAGGCCTGTGATGCAGCGGCGACCATCGCGGGAGCCACCTGCTCGAGCCGTTCAGCGTCTTCGGAGGCAAAAGTGTGACGCGAGGACCGTGACAAGATGATCTCGGTCTCCAGTGCCAGCACCGGGTCAACCACACGAATACCGATGGCGTCACGCACGCCGTGCTGCCGCAACACCCGGCGGTAAACCCGCGTTTGTTCCAGGGCATCAGGTTGAGTGCTGAGCGCCAGTCCGCTGGCCGAATCGGGATGGGCCTGCATATGCAACTTCAACGGGTTGATGTCCGTACTGGACTCCCATGCCCGGGCGAACTGCGGCGTCAGATTCCAAACCGTCAGCGCATGCGCAGGCGCGCCAAGCTGACCGCGGCGCCAGATGGCCCCATCCGCTGCGAATGCGGCCGACACCATCTCCAACATCCAGGAACGATAGCGATCCGCCGGTTGCGCCAGGGCACCTTCGAACATCTCGGTCGCAAGACGCAAAAATTGCCCAGTATTTTTTAATCCTTTCATTGGGCATTTTTTATCCTATAGGTCTACTGGTGATTAGGCCATCGTATGGAGCATGAATCAAGCTGCTACTTGGATAGTCGCCACCGTGACCGCGCTCTTCGCCAGTGCGGCCTGGGCCGATGAAGCACCGATGCAGCCCGACGCTGCCACCAGCCCGTATCAGGTTCTGGTCTTCTGGGCGAGCTGGTGCGGTCGCTGCGACACGGTGCTGAAGGACATGGAGACGCTGCAGTCCGACGATGCGCTCTCAGGAGCAGCTATCAAAGCCGTGAACCTGGGCGATGGCGCGAGCGCTCGCGAGGCCCTGGCACGCAAGGGAGGGGACCGCCTGCAGCTCGTCGTGGACGGTCAAGCTTTGGCCGATCGGCTGCAGGTTAAAGCTCTGCCGTGGGTTGTCGTGGTCAATCAGTCTGGTGAGCCCGTATACGAGCCCAGCCGCCAAGCGCCGCCCAGCCAGGTCGCTCGATACGTTCAAATGGATCTGTCGCTGCGTTTGTAGGGATTACGCGACTGACAGAAGCAAAAAAGGCCGGTCTTGAGACCGGCCTTTTTTGTGACGCCAACGAAGCGGCGCTGCAACTTGCAATCGTGGTCGTCGTTACTGGAAGGTCTGGCGCACGCGGAAGTAATAATTGGCGTCGGCGTCTGTCTCGGCGTCCTCGCTCACGCCCGAGGTGGACAGCTCAACCGCCGTCCCGATTGCAGCCTCCAGCCCCCACGGCAGCGTTCCGGTCAATTCGGCGCCGATGTCACTCTGGCTGCGCGTACCGGTATCACGGCCGCCCACGTTCTGTTCGAACCGGCTCATCCCGTATTCCACGAAACTCCGCAGGCCGAGCTCCAGCAGATCAGCCACTGGATACACGGGCGGTTCCCACTGCAGACGCGCAACCGCGCCGCTGTCACCCACCGCCAGCCCGGGCAGTGATGCGTAGACGCTGCCAACACCGCCCAGCACCCATTGCTGCTGCTCGGGCAACGCGTCTTCCGTCCACTGACCGAACAACTCCAGCGTATAGCTGTGCCCATCCAGCTTGTAGTGACCACGCAGCGTGGGCCGTGCCAGCAGGTAGCCCAGGTCCGCAAAGGTCAGGGGTTCATCGTCGTCCCCGAAGCCCTTTTTGGCGGCCAGGTTGGCCTCCAGTTCGAACTGGCCCGCCTCCAGCAACCACGTGCGGGTATATCCCAGCGACAATTCGGCCGAGGTGTAGAGCTCTCGCTGGACCGGCTGGCCTGTGGCTTCGATATCCGTGGTTTTGTGGGTGCGCTCGGCCTTCACAAACGTCGTCACGCGTGACGCGAAGTCTGCATAAACCGGGTAGAGCCAGGAGACCTCCCCTTCAAGCAACTCAGCCTGCAATGGGGTGGACAACACGGTCTGGTCATAGGCCACGCGATGCCCGGCAATGGCAAAAACACCAAGGGGCGTGACATGCGAGTACGACAGCAGATGCTCGGCAAAGTCTTCTGACTGGTCGGCCTCATTCAGCCCGGTCAGGGCCGTGCGGCCGAAACCGGTGAACTCACCACCAGCAGCCGTCCCCCCCTGCACCATCACATCCAGAAAATGGCGCCCCACAAAGCGATTGCCGGGGTTGCCAAGCTCCAGATACACCGTGCCAGTTGGCCGCTCTGTCTCACGTTCACCCACCGTGAACTGCTGATCCTCAAAGCTGCTGCTGAAGTCGCGCCCCATGCGGTTGGCATGCAGGCTGGCCAGCGCGCGACGCGGCTCAAGATCCGTATCGCGGGGCACGGAATCCTTCAGCCCTGCGAAATACGGCATCAAGGCCTCGGGCGCCTCGACCGATTCGACTCGGCCGGGTGAGAGATGCACGAAGACGGTATCGCCCTGCCGGGCGTAGGTGAGCTGGCTGGCGGGATAGCCCGCCAGGTAAGCCGCACGCCCCAGCGCGCGCACGGCATCCGACAGGCTATCCGCACCCTCGACTGCGGCTGCAGCACGCTCCTGATTGAGTACGGTGCCATCGACCACGCGAATCGTGACGCCCTCGAACTGCAACGAATAGGCCGTCCCGCTGGCGGCAGACTGGATACTCTGCGTCGTGCCCTGCTCGGGTGGCAATGACGGTGGCACATCAATGGCCATGTTTCTCTCCTTCCTTGGAATTCGGCCCGCCGCGATTCCCGCGAGGAGCCCTCTAGTCAGTTGCGACTGACGAGTGGGGTTTGGCGTTCGATCTCTGGATCAAGCCGAGGTTGTCGCTCGAGCAGTCGGTGGCTGAGTGCTTCGGTCAGCTCCAGGATCTGGTCCAGCTCGGCGCGCAGCACGCCCAGCCGGCCGTCACCGGTCGCCCCGGATGCCTCACAGTCGATGTCATCACGCAATGTATCGGCAAAACAGCGGAGGTTTTCCAGCCGCGCACTAATCCCATCGACCAGATCGATTTCCTCGACTTCCATCGGGTTTTCAGACGCCATACCCACCCGCCTTAAATGGCAGCCGAATCGCTGCAATTGAGGTCTGCGCGCTCGCCAATGTCTTCGGTGAGGCCGCACAGCAGATCGGTGCCCGATTCACGCACGGCACTCTCGGCACCGGTCGAACCCTCGTCGGGATTGTTTGCAAGATCGATGGGAGGCTCACCGTCTGAGCCATTGCCACCGTCACCACCACCGTTGCCACCATCGCCACCGCCATTGCCGCCGTCGCCGCCTGCGTTGGTGTCGGTGTCATTAATCAGTCCCAGCCCCAGCGAATCCCCCTGACCGGAGCCATCGCCATTACCAACACCGATGCCCAGGTCACCGCCATTGCCGCTACCGTCGCCGTTCAGCACGCCTGCGCCGATGGTCCCACCGTTGCCGCTGCCATCACCGTTCAGGACACCCGCACCAATGGCACCACCATTGCCGGAACCGTCGCCATTGAGCACCCCGGCACCTAGCTGACCACCGTTTCCGCTGCTATCACCGTTGAGCACGCCGGCGCCGATCACCGAGCCGTTGCCAGAGTTGTCGCCGTTGAGGACACCAACACCCAGGCTACCGACGCCGCTGTTGTCACCAGAAAAGGCCGCCACACCAATGCCGTCGCTGGTACCGCTGTTGTCGCCGTTCAGCACACCCAGGCCAATCAGCGAACCCTGCGCTGCATCGTCACCGGACAGCACAGCCACGCCGATCAAGCCACCGGAGCCAGCATTGTCACCGGCCAACACGCCGACATTGATCAGGTCGTTCGCGCTGGTGACATCCTCGCCCGTCCCGATCCAGATGCCGTCATAAACCTCTCCGATGGGCAGCAGCGCCGCCAGTTCGGCGCCAACGGCATCCAATGACAGCAGCACGTCGCCGCCATACATGATGTGCAGCGCATCACCGTCATTCAGCAGCCCGATGCCCAGACCTTCGGCTGACTGGCCTGAGTTCTGGCCCGACAACACGCCCAGTGCCAACGCGTCGCCGTGACCACTGTTATCGCCATTGAGGACGCCAACGCCCAGCGCACCACCCTGGCCGGCATCCTGGCCACTCAGGGCAGCAAGGCCGAGCAGCTCGCCCGTGCCCGTGTTGTTGTCATTGAGAATGCCAATGCCCAGCAGACCACCGTTCGCGGCGTCAGAACCCGACAGCACGGCGGCACCGAGTAACCCATCATCACCGGTGTTACCGACCTGATTTCCACCCAGCAAAGCCACGTCGATGGTGTTGTTCTCGCCGCCCAGGCCCAGCATCTGTCCGAGCACCAGGTCAGCCAGCGGCTGGTCCACCGTGGAGTCACCCAACTGCAGCAGGACCGGATACCCGGAACCGTCCGGCCCGACCTCAAAAACGGAGAGACCCAGCAGCCCGTCAGAAGGCCCGTCGGCTCGCATCAGCCCCGGCAGGGGCGCGGTGGTGGATTCCGAACCCGAGGCGTGCAGGCCGCCCAGCAACGCCGCATTGGTACCCCGTAACGACGCGACGGTCGCTCCCAACAAGGGCACCGCACCGGCGGAGGATTGCTGTGTGGTCGAGACAGAGGAGCCGCCGCCTGACAGCGCACCGAGTAAATTGCCTACAGGCCCTGCCTGGGCCGCGGTGCTGGCCAAACAGGCTGAGATTGCAAAGGATAGGATGCGCATGGGGTCGCTCCGGTTTGGGATAGTCGACGCCATAGCACCACTTATGGTCGATCATCGGTATCGTAAGGCCTATGATCGTAAGAACTACGGTCGTAGAAACTACGACTCTGCAGTTGGAGCAACGTGCATGACCCAAGCAGCTGAGCCGATCACCTGGAATCAGTTTTTTGCGATTCAGCGATCCGCGATACAGCAGGGCATCGCCCCGGTCGACCCGGCGTCTCCAACTGATCTCGACACTTTTTCGCAGCTTGCCCAGCAAATGTGCCCTGCCCTGGGCATTGCGCAGATCAGCTGGGTGATCCAGGCCGAAGTGGATGAATGGGCTCGCGTAGCAACTTGGCCGGCTGAGTCACCGGGCGACACCGTCTCGCCGCAACACGTCGACATCGATGAGGATGGACGCATTCATCGGTTCACATTGCGGGCGCAGACAGCGGCCTGCCTGCCTGACCCGGACATCATGCTGGCGCTTTGTTCCACGCTGAAACTCGCGGTGGAACTGCATGGGCAGGTCGATATGCGGCTGGCCGACGCACGCAGCGGCGGTGAGGATCTCGGCCATGCATCGGTCGACCAAGACGGGCATGTCCTGTTCGCCAACCTGCGATTCCGCCAACTGATCCGGCGCGTCGAATCCGACTGGGATGGACGCCGTCTGCCCATGCCCTTGGATACCTCGCCGAATGTGCTGCGTCATGGCATGACCTGGAAGGGCTTGTTCTTCTACGTTCAGCCCAATTCGGCCCACATCCAGCTGCGCGTGCGGCCCGATCGTCGCCTGCCGGATTTGTCGCCCAGAGAGCTGGAAGTCGCACGGCTCATCGCGTCCGGCATGACCTTCAAGGAAGTGGCCCGCGAACTGGACATGGCGCCATCCACGGCCTCCACGCACCTGTACAAGGTCTACGACAAACTCGGCATTAGCCGACGCTCAGCGCTGGTGGAGTGGCTGAACGAAAACGCAGAGGCCCTGAACCGGCCACGGCAGGCCAGCAGCCGCGCCAGCTAGCGACAGCTGCCCTGCTCAGGGCCGAGCGCTGGCATTGCCTTGCACCCAGAACTGCTGAGGCACGCTGCGGCAGCGCTCGTCGATCATGCGATTGATCTTGTCTAACCCGGCCCGCAGTCGCTCGCCTTCCTTGGCGCTGTAGCCCGCCCGCATACGCGACTGCAGCTGAAACTTGCCCTGCTGGTACTGCCTGCAGCGCGATGCGTCACGGGCGGTCCAGCGGCGTTGTACCGTCTGCGATGGCCGCCGAGCGGAGCGATCACCCGGCAGACTGGAGCGGCTGGGTGTGACGGGGGCACTGTCGGGGCGCGATTCGATTTCCACCGTGCGTCCGTCCTGGCTGCCCGCGCAGGGTCGATCCTGGATCGACTGATGGCCGGCTGCGTCCCGACAGATATACGCCGTCGATGCCTCTAAGCTACTCGCCCAACCACCAACTAGCAGCAATGCGGCGAGTAGCCGCCCCCCTCTCATCGGCCCCTGCCTATTCGGTCGCATCCATCGCCCCCGCCAGCAGCTGGTTAAGGGTCGCGATATCGATGGGCTTGACCAGATAGCCCTGGACACAGTCGTAGCGGCTGGCTCGATCACGGTCAGCAACACCCTCCGAACTGGTGAGCATCAGAATAATCGGCCGCTGCTTCAGGCGACCGTGGGCCACCGCATCGGTAAAGGCATCCAGGAACTCAAAACCGTTCATCCGCGGCATGTTGATGTCCAGCAAAATGACATCAGGTGCGGGCACGGCGCCCACCGGAGCCAGATCACTGGCGCGCATCAATGCGTCCAGCGCTTGCCGTCCGTCCGCGGCGACCTCCACCGTGGCCTTGGGCTGATCATTCCGAATCAGGACTTCCGTGTAAAACTGGTCCGGTGCCTGATCCTCGACCAACAAGTAGCGGATGGGTTTCATTCGATAGCGAGTCCGTTGCGCGGCAGCCGCACTACAAATCGGCTGCCGGGATGGCAGGCATGGTAGCCAACTTCTCCCCCGCAACGCTCAACCAGCTTTCGGACCAGATACAGCCCCAGCCCGGAGCCACTGGCCAGATCGGGACGGAATCGCTCGAACAGGCCGAAAAGCCGGCCGACCTGTGCAGGTTCAACACCCACACCATTGTCCTCGACCGTCAATAGCAGCACATCGTCGACCTGCTCCAGGTGCACCTCGGCGAACGACTCCACGGCCGTGTCGGGATCGGCATAGACGATGGCATTGTGGATCAGATTATGTGCGATCTGACGCAGTGCCAGCGCAGACACCGGCCAGCCCCCGACCGGTTGCAGCTCGGCGATGAGTTGCACGCCGCGCTGCCGGGCCTCGTCCGCCAGTTCCTCGCAGACGGTGTCCAGCACGGCGCAAACATCCTGGGCCGGCTCTTCATGCGAACCGGCGCCCACCCCCGACAACGCTTCGATATCTCGCACCAGGTGTTTGGCCCGCTGGGCAGTCTGGTCAATTAATGCCAAGCCTTCACGCGCACGGCGGCCATCTCCCCGCTCCAGCAACAACTCAACAGCCTGAACGGTTCCCTGAATCGAGGTCATCGGGCTGACGAGATCATGGGATGTGCGATAGGCAAATTCACGCAGTTCGTGACTGGCCTCGGCCAGCCGCGCGCTTTCCACCTCCCGGGCAGCGAGACTCGCACGACTCCGCCGCACGATGGGCCTGAAAATGAACAGGCCTTCGAGCAGCAGCGTGAGCAGCGTCAACGCCCAGAACCAGATTTGAAGGCGATCAATCCTCGCCACGGCTGCATGTGCGTTGGCCTCGTTCAGCGCCACCACTTCGTTCAGCAGATGGAGCAGTTGTGTGGGCGCTTCGGAGAAAATCGGCAACGAGGCTTCGTTCAGGACCCGGTCATCCGCGACCTGCCGTGCCTGAGCCACATACTGGCGAATTTGCTCATCTAGAGACGGCTGGCCGCTGAAATAGGCCGCAAGCACATTGTCTGCCACGGGCACCGGAATACCCCGGTCTGCATTGCCGCGGGAGAGATCCAGGTGGCTTTGCAAAAACTCATCGGCCGCTGACCGCAGTGCTTGCTGCGTCGAGGCCTGCACGCGCCCCAAAATGCGCTCCTGGCGCAGACGCGTCGCCATGAGCGCCACTCGCTGGCTCAGCATGCGCTGCCGACCACTGATATTGATGACCGTAGCGCTGGCCGCCGCTGCCTCAACGGACCAGCGTTTGACGACCAGATGGGCAGTTGCCAGCAGCGCCAATAGACTGAGCGCCACAACGTAGCCGCGCGTGTAGGTTGTCAGCGCACGCCGCCCGGAGTCCGCCTGTCGATGAAATATCCCCTCGTTCATCCCGCGTAATCTAGCCCGGTTCGACTGAGCGCAGTGTAAAGCTCCACCGGGGTGGCGTTGCACCCTGGCCGACAACCCCCTAGCGTGCGCCTGTCCCCACTGTGAGGAAACGCCCCGATGAGTCTAACTGTCGTCATTACCGGCGCGAACCGCGGCATCGGCCTGGAACTCGCGCGGCAATATGCTGCAGATGGCGCACAGGTCATCGCCGTGGTCCGGTGCCCCAGCGAGCCCCTGCAGGCACTCGGCGTATCCATCGTCGATGGGATCGACGTGGGTCAGGATGTCGCGGTGGAACAGCTGGGTCAGCAGGCAGCGACGCTGCCGCCAATCGATGTGCTGATCAACAATGCCGGCATTCTGAACAGTGAATCGCTACCCGCGCCTGACTTTGACCGCATGCGCCAGCAGTTTGAAGTCAATGCACTCGGCCCCCTGCGCGTCACCACCGCGCTGCGCCCGCAGCTTGCCGCCGGCAGCAAGGTGGTACTGATCACTTCAAGAATGGGCTCGATCACCGACAACAGTTCCGGCGGCATGTACGGGTATCGCTCCAGCAAGGCGGCGCTCAATGCGATCGGCGCATCGCTGGCTCAGGACCTGCGCGGCGACGGGATCGCCGTGGGTTTGCTGCACCCAGGCTACGTTCGAACCGACATGACCGGGCACCAGGGGCAGGTGTCTCCTGCGCAAGCTGCCCAAGGGCTTAGAGCCCGCATCGAGGCGCTGGACATCGACACCACCGGCCAGTTTCTCCACGCCAACGGGGAGTCGCTGCCCTGGTAGCACATCAACCTGCCCGGATCTGCCGATGACCGGCCCCCGGCTGAGCCGCCTGCTGTGGTGGCTACTGGCCTACACCTGCCTGCTGCTCGGTTTGATCGGCATCGTATTGCCGGGCTTGCCCACCACGGTCTTCATCCTCCTGGCCGCTTGGGCGGCCACACGGGGATCACCGCGGCTGCAGGCCTGGCTCGAGCGACACCCCCGATTCGGACCGGCGATTCGCAACTGGCGCGACCACGGCACGGTACCGCGATCGGCCAAGCGGCTGGCTACATGGATGATGGTGTTGAGCTGGTTGACCACAACCGCGACGACCCGGGACTGGCGCATTAGCACCGGCCTGTTAGTGATTTTGGTCGGCGTCGGCACCTGGCTCTGGCGTCGCCCCGAACCCGCCCCAGCGAGCGACGGGCCATCGAACTAGCCGACGATGACCGGACAGGCGCTCGGCTGAAGAACTAGTTCAACACCATCTGTCCATTGCGCACCCGCTGCGGGTGATCACCCACCGGCACGCTGGCAATCTCTTCGGCGGTCTCGAAATCGATGACGGACACCCGATCCTGTTCGCTCACCGACACGTAGCAATGCCGACCGTCCGCGCTCTCCGTCGACCAGTACGGCTTTGCGCCCAGCGGGTCTTCTGACAGGGTCACAATCTCGTAGTCGAATGTCTCGCGATCGACGATCGCTGCATAGCCTGACATCGTCCCCGCCACGCAGAGCTTGGTGCCGGCATGATTCATCGCCAATCCGTGATGCGCGGAATTCAGCTGGTAATCACGATACGGCAGCTCGGCAATCTTGGGCGGGATGGGCAACTCCAGCTTGCGCGTGATCTGCTCGCTGTTGAGGTCGTACTCGAAGAACCCGTGGAAGAAAGAAACCTGCAGATAGGCATAGGCCTCATCCGGGCTGATGGCCATGGGACGAACCGCCGAATCGATCCAGTCCAGGCCGAATGCTTCCAGCTTTTCGCCCATGTCCACTCGGGACAGAATCTCGTAGCTGTTTGCGTCGACCACCTGGAACACACGCTCCCCCTTGATCCAATCCAGCCAGGACCAGGTGAACGGCAGATACACCTTGCCGATGCTGGCGTGATAAATCCGCTGACCGTCGCGCGAGTAGGTGTTCTCATGCGGCTGGTCGCCGGATGCGAAGCCACCGACGATGTCCCCGGTCTCGGTGTCGATGGCATGCACCACATTGCCCAGCGAGGCAGAGACCAGCAATGTCTTTCCATCCGGTGAGATGGCGGCATGATCGGCCCGGGCGCCGGCCACCGGAGTCCGCCAGACGATCTCGCCGCTGCGCACGTCGATGGCCACCACATCCGCAAAACTGGGCCGGGACACGAACAGTCGCGTGCCGTCGTTGGAGGTGAACAAGTCGTCCACCATCTGCAGGTGCCCCTCGCCGATCACCTCGCGGATAAACCAGAACAGCACCCGCCGCTTGATACCAGCCTCTTCGATCTCGGCCAGTCGCTCGGCCTTGTCAGGCACGACATTAATGCGCTTGAGCACCTCAAAACTGACGGGATCAAAGACATCGGCCGTGCCATCCCAGTTGTTGCCGACCAACACAACAGGCTGCCCCTGCGCGTTCTGCGCGGGCGCTGCAGCGTGTCCGGTCCCGGGCCCGGTCAGGCCCAGCCCGGTGATCACCAGCATGATGACCCAGCCGGTCCAAGCCCGGCACTTCATCTTGTCGTTCAGCATGCCCCCTCCTCAGTCCCTCGTCGCCCCATGATCCCGAATCACCGGATCGATCACCAGCCCGGTGACGGGAGTCAATCCATGCTGCCCGAATCTCGATTGACCAGCATGGTCATCGCAGTCCGTAGCTGAGGCCGCGCCACCAGCCACACCAGGCCGGTGAACAAAGCGATTCCCAAAGGCACCTGCAACGCAAGCACGCCCGCCGCCGGCCAGCCTGGAGGGAGCCCCGCCGGCAATGCTGCGATGACCAGCGCCATGGCTGTGCCGCAGCCCACCGCCGGTGCCAGCCCCCGCAGCAGCCTGACCGGCCGGGCGCGGAACAGGCCACGCGCAATGACCAGGGCACAGGCCGTATCGGCAAGGTAGTACCCCAGTCGAGCCAGTCCGATCGCGATGACGCCCAGCCCGTTCAGCCACCAGAACGCCAGGACCAGAATGAGCAGGTTGAACATACTGGTGTAGAAACCCAGGTCGGCTCGCCCCCGGGCGGCGGTGGCCGTGTGGACAAACTCGAAAGGAGCCTGGAACGCTGTTGCCACCCCGAAGAGCACCGCGATGGACACCGCCGGTGCCCAGTCGGGCCCCGCCAAGAGCCGGATCAGGCTGTCCGACGTCGCGGCCAGGCCAAGAAAGACGGGCACCAGTATCAGTGAGGTCAGTGTCACTGCCTGCGCCATCGCCGCCCTGAGTTCGGTCTGTGATTCCTGCAGCCGGGAAAACTGCGTCATCGCGATATTGTGACTGGCTGAGCCGGTCATGCCGCGGATCGGTTCGATAATCCTGGTCGCCATGTTGAGATAGCCATTGGCGGCGGCTCCGAGCCAGGCGGTGACCAACGACTGGAACACGGCATCCGACAGCACGGTCAGCCCGCGATCAGCGGTGTGCCACCCGGCAAAGTGCCTCAGCTCGCCCAGCCGAGCCCATGACCAGCGAGGCATGAAACGGAGACGGATTCGCCACCCCAGCCAGCCTGCCAGCACGAACCGGGCAACCAGCCGCACTGCCAGCAGACTCCAGAGTCCAGCCCCCTGCACGGCCAGCATTAGCCCGATGCCCGTGCCCAGCGTCAGACCGAGGAAATTGCCGCTGGCGATCAATTGGAATCGCCGCGACCGGCGGGCAGCGGCCGTGAGAATGGCCACGGGCCCCTCAGCCAGCAGGATCGCCGAGAATACCAACATCGGAACAGCAACGTCGGCCCAGTCGCCCGACCCGCGCGGCGCCATGCTCACCACGGCACCCAACACGGTGATGAACGTGCCGGCCAACACCAACGCGGCGGCCAGACACGCGTTGAAATGCGCCTTGCGGACCACGCGCCGCTGCACAAGGCCCTCCTCGAACGGTGCGCAAACCAGGATGGCCAGCACCTGAATCCAGGCAATCGTCAGCGCGGAGCGCCCGAATGCCTCCTCGGCCAGCAGGCGTGCGAACACCACCGTGGAACCGACCTGCAGCACGAAGCGGCCCAGTGCATCGCTGCCTAGATACAGCAGCCAGCGGGACAGCCGCGTCAACTGCATGGACAATCCGGAAAAGCCTTCCCGCGCGGCACGGACTGTCGATGCATGACCCTCCGCGGGTTGCGCGCAATGACGATGTTAGCGTCCCCGCTGAGCCGGCGCGGACAGGTACCCGACATGTCCATAGCGGCGACGTAGCCAACCGCCAAGCAGCCTGCGGTCCAGCCGCTTGAGTAATCCGCGAAAATCCAGTTCGCGCTGTCGGCGGTGCAGGATCTCAATGGGGCGCTGCAAGTCCTCGCGACCCTGTTCCAGCAACAGCGGCAATGTCTCCAGATAATCCTCAAACTCCAGATCCATGTTGCCGTAACGCAACAGGGTCGAGGGCTCCAGCCGGTCGACCGGGAACAGGCCCGAGCCACGTAGCGCGCCCAGCCCCTCGAGCATCATCATCGTGCGCACACATTTTTCGCAGGCCCCGCAGTTGAAAAAGCCGGGTGGCGGTTGCACATCGCAGACCCGCAGGTGCGCCAGCGCCAAAGGGGACCCAGCGATCTCCCGGGTTTTCTGTAGCCGGGACATGTCGATGCTATCGTGCTCGACCTGCAGGTCATGGCTGCTGAAACAGGGATCGAGCAGCGGATGGGTTCCCCAGGGTTCCATCGAGCGCATGTGGTCCGAGGATGCGATCAATACCCGATTCAGCTGGCTTGGCACCCCCTGGGCAACAGCCGCCAACGCGGCGCCATTATAGGTCCTGGTCCAATAGAAAAACCCGGGATCTCGGTCCATCCAGTGCCGGTAGATATTGGTCTCCGCCGTCAGCAACTCGACTCCAAGCTGGGCAACGACCTCCTGTAACACTGCCGTGGCGGCATCGAAGTTCTCCCGGGTAATGCCACGTTGCAGCCCGTAGACGCTCATGCATCGACGGATCCGCCCCGGGTGACCGGACGCATACTGCCGATGATTACGGAGCAGCGTTGCCCAGGAGTCGACACCACCCGAGAAGTAACTGGCGGTGACCGCTGCGGCCTGCAGTTCGGCCGCCTCCACCGTCTCCACCTCCAATTCCAGTGGCTGGTCTCTTAACGCGAACCAGTGGTTCAACCAGTTCAGTGCCGTCCCGATGTTACGTCGCAGCGTTGGGCAGACCGGCTGGTCCAGGGTCAAACGTGCCTCCCCGAACACCATGGCGGGAATGGCCGCAGCGATGAAAAACGCATTCGCTGCACCGAGCGCCGAAGCTTCAAGGGCGCCGTGATAACGAACGAACAAATCCTCGCCGGAATACGCATTGTCTTCCCAGTCCAGCCGGGCGTGTAGCACCAGCTCTTCCTGCTCGTATTCAAACCGAATCTGCGTTATGCGCATCCGCTCGACAGCACTCGTTCTACGAAGGAAACGTCCCGACCCATGACGGGCCGGAGGGCTCGTCATGACCTCTACACCGCCTGTGCATGCTAACCAATTCGATCCGGAAACGCCCGCGTTGGGCCGCAACCACCGAAATGCATCGGGCAATAAAAAACCCGCCAGCGGCGGGTTTTTCCCAGTGCGTGCACCGGGTTGGGCTTGGTGGGCCGTCAGGGACTCGAACCCCGAACCAAAAGATTAAGAGTCTTCTGCTCTACCAATTGAGCTAACGGCCCATTAGATGGGGTGGACGATGGGACTTGAACCCACGACCACCGGGATCACAACCCGGGGCTCTACCAACTGAGCTACGCCCACCATCGCCAGCCGGAACGGCGTGGGGCGCGAAGTATAGTGAGATTGCGCTAAGGTGACAATGCTGGCGGTTGGGTATTGAACAACTCGGCCCCGACCAGTGCATTGCGGTTACGAACCACCCCGCCCTCGATCCAGGTTTTCAGCGCCAGTTCGGCCGTCTTTCCGGTCCGGGTCTTGGGGATCGCATCGACGGCGAAGATATCCCGCGGCACGTGGCGCGGTGATGCTTCACTGCGCAGGCGGGTACGAATCGCTCTTGCCAGTTCATCATCCAGCGTCCCATCTCGGGTGACGACGAACAAGACGATGCGAACATCGCCATCGACCGCAGCGCCGATGGCTGCGGCCTCATTGATCTGGCCCATGCGCTCCAGCACCCGGTAGAGCTCGGCGGTCCCAATGCGCACCCCGCCGGGATTCAGCGTGGCGTCAGAACGGCCGTGGATGATGAAACCGCCTTGCTCCGTCTTTTCCGCAAAGTCGCCGTGGTGCCAGACCCCTGGGAAGTGCTCGAAATACGCCGCGCGATAACGCTCGCCATCGGGGTCATTCCAAAACCCCACGGGCATGGATGGAAACGGCGAGCGGCAAACCAGTTCCCCTTTTTCACCCGGCGGCAGCGAGCGCCCCTGCTCGTCGGCGACATCCACATCCATCCCCAACCCGGCACATTGAATCTGCCCCTCGAACACCGGCGCGGTCGGGTTGCCGAGCACGAAGCAGGAGACAATGTCGGTGCCCCCCGAAATCGACGCCAGCTGCACATCCGGCTTGATCGCTTCGTAAACGTACGCAAACCCTTCGGGGGAGAGTGGCGATCCCGTGGAGCAAATCGTCTTGAGCGGGGACAAGTCGTGGCTGTCGACCGGACGCAGACCGCTTTGCCGCACCGCATTGATCCAGCCGGCTGAAACACCCAGCAAACCGACCCGGTGCCGCTCGGCCACATCGAACAACACACCGGTCTCCGGAAAGGCCGGGCTACCCTCGTACAACACCGCCGTGGCTTCGCTGGCCAGCACCGACACCAGCCAGTTCCACATCATCCAGCCACAGGTCGTGAAGTACAGCACCCGATCACCCGGGGCGATGTCGGAATGCAGCTGGTGCTCCTTGAGATGCTGCAGCAAGGTACCGCCTGCCCCATGCACGATGCACTTGGGCTGGCCTGTGGTGCCGCTGGAAAACAGGATGTAAAGCGGGTGATCAAATGGCAGTGGCTGGTAATCACAACCCTCCGATTCCAGCTCTGCCCAGTCCAGCCAGCCAGGCGGCGGCGTCTCCCCGAGATACGCCACCATGACCACGCGCTTCAGCGTGGTCAGGGCAGCCCGCACGGCTTCCAACTTTTCGCGCACGTCGAAGACCTTACCGCCGTAGCGATACCCATCCACCGCGATGAGCACCGTGGGCCGAATCTGCTCGAAGCGATCGAGAATGCCCTGCATGCCAAAATCCGGTGAACAGGATGACCACACGGCGCCGATTTTTGCCGCGGCCAGTGCGGCGACCAGCGTTTCGGGCAGGTTGGGCATCACGGCCACCACCCGGTCGCCGGCGACCACGCCCTGGTCCTGCAACCAACCCGCGACACGATCCACCCACATGCGGAGTTCGGCCCGGGTCATTTCACGGTCGGGGACGCCCTCCCCGGTCGCGATGATCGCGAGGTCGCTGTCCCGCCCACGCTCAATCAGGTTCTCGGCGAAATTCAGCCGCGCGTCGGGAAAGAATCGCGTGTCCGGCAGCTTGTCCTCAGGCACGGTCACGTCGCGCTCGCCTGGCTCGCCGATCACATCGGCAAAGCGCCAGATGCTGCGCCAGAACGCGCCCCGGTGCCGGGTCGACCAGCGATGCAGCGCCTCGTAGTCCGCTTGCACAGGCTGCCCGTCGGCACGGAGCCAGTCACCAAATCGTGTCAGGCCGCTGTTGGCGATTCGCTCGGCAGAAGGTGTCCAGAGAGGTTGAATCATTCGGCATCCGGTTGGGCATCGGGATGGGCGCGTTGAAACGCCGGCAGGTCACGACAATGGCGGGTCACCCGGGCCAGCCTGGGGTAGTCCTCTATGCTGAGTCCGAAGCGCTCCGCGTTGTACATTTGCGGAATCAACACCACATCGGCCAGCGTGGGGGTATCACCAAAGCAGTAGTCACCGGACTGGTGGCTAAGCATCTGCTCCAGCACCGACAATCCCTTGCCAATCCAGTAGGCCGACCACTGCGCACGCATCTCGGCCGGATGACCCAGGGCTGTCGTCAGATGCTGTAGCACGCTCAGGTTTTGTAAGGGCTGGATGTCACTGGCAACGGTCTGGGCAAATGCGAGGACGCGACCCCGCTGCGGCTGGCTCGGTGGGACCAGCAGTGGATCGGGCTGGACCGAATCCAGGTAATCGATAATGGCCAGCGACTGCGTGAGTTGCAGTTCACCGTCCACCAGCAGAGGCACGTAGCCCTGCGGATTCATCGCCGTGTAGGCCTGCTGGCGCTGTTCGCCCCCGTCACGAACCAGATGCACCGGCCGCAAGCGATACGCGATGCCCTTGAGTTCCAGGGCGATACGCACCCGGTAACTGGATGAGGACCGCCAGTAACTGTAGAGCTGCATCAGCGGCGTTCCACCTCGGCCACGGTCTGCTCAATGGCGCCGAAGATGCTCTGCCCCGCATCGTCCAGCATCTCGATCCGCACGGTATCGCCATCCTTGAGAAACGGTGTCTTGAAATCGCCGGTTTCGATCTTGTCGAGCATGCGCCGCTCGGCGATGCAGCTGTAACCCCGCCCGCCCTCGCTCACCGGCTTGCCAGGCCCGCCATCCTCACCCCGATTGGAGATGGTGCCGCTACCGATGATGGTTCCGCTGCAAAGACTGCGTGTACGAGCCGCATGGGCAACGAGCTGGGGGAAGTCGAAGGTCATGTCCTGGCCGGTCTGCGGGCAACCGAACAGCGCCCCGTTCAGCGAAGAGCGCAACTCGCCGAACAGCTTGCGACCGTCCCAGGCACCGCCCAGCTCATCCGGCGTGACCGCCACCGGCGAGAACGCGCTGGCCGGTTTGCTCTGGAAGAAGCCAAACCCCTTGGCCAGCTCGCCGGGGATCAGGTTCCGCAGTGAAACATCGTTGACCAGCATGATTAACCGGATGCGCTCGGCGGCGAGTTCCGGCGAGGCGCCCATAGGCACATCATCGGTGACCACCGCGACCTCGGCTTCGAAGTCGGTGCCCCAGTTACGGTCGAAAATGTCGATGCTGTCCCGCGGCCCGAGAAAGCCATCGGAACCCCCCTGATACATCAGCGGATCGGTCCAGAAGCTCTCCGGCAGCTCCGCGCCCCGGGCGCGACGGACCAGTTCCACATGGTTGACGTAAGCACTGCCATCAGCCCATTGATAAGCGCGTGGCAATGGCGATTCGCAGGCGGCAGCGTCAAACGGAAACGCATCATCCATGCGCCCGGTTGCCAGCGCCTCGGCCGCCATCTCCAGCTGCGGCCGCGCCTCCTCCCAATTATCCAGCGCTGCCTGCAGCGTCACATACGGTGCGAGCGCTGCCTCGGACAAGTCGGCGCTGACCACCAGCAAGCGGCCATCGCGGGTGCCATCTCGGAGACTGGCTAGTTTCATGCAATCTTCCTTTGCGTGCTGCGATGAGTTGGATCAGCGGTCTGAGGGCACCGTGCCGGTGCGCCAGCTATCCGCATAGGCCCTGAGTTCCACGGCATCCAGAGCCGGGCCGGCCTGTAGGGGATCCCGTGTATCCAGCATCACCGCGACTTCTTCGGTAAATGTTTTGGCACTGGCCTGACCGGCCGCTAATGCCTTGGGATGCGGGCCATGCGTGAACCCACTGGGGTGCCAGGTGATCGTCCCCGGCTCGATATTGTCACGCGAGAAGAAGTCGCCCGCGTGATAGAAGATGACCTCGTCAAAATCATCGTTGTTGTGAAAGAACGGCACCTTTAACGCGCCCGGGTCCGATTCGATCGGGCGCGGCACAAAGGTGCAGATGACGAACCGACCGGCCACAAACGTCGTATGCGCCGAGGGCGGCAGGTGGTAGCGATGACTCATCAGCGGCCTGATATGCCGCCAGTTAATGCGCGATACCGCGAGATCGCCATGCCAGCCGATGGCGTCCAGCGGGTTGTAGTCGTAATGCACCCGCGACACCCGCCCCAGGCGCTTGATCTCCACCGTCCAGGCGTCGTCGGTTTGCTGCGCCAGAAACGCCTCGTCAATGGCCGGGACATCCAGCATGGCCGGGTCGAAGATGGCCTGCGGCCCGACCAGCCCTTTTTCCGGCAGCTGATAGCTGTCGTTGGTCGCCTCGATCATCAGCAGCGTCATGGGGCTGGATGGCTCCAATCGCCACATGGTGCCGCGCGGGATGACGACGTAGTCCCCCTGCTCCAGCTCCAGATGACCATAGTCGCAATGCATGGCGCCGCCCCCCGCATGCACGAACAGCAGCTCGTCACCGTCGGCATTACGGGCCAGCGCCGGCATCGGCGCATCCAGCCGCCACAAGCGATATTGCACGGCGGCATTATGCAGCAGCGCTGGCGCCGACCAGGGGCTTTGATCGCCCACGGGCAAGGCGGTCAGGTCGTAGGCCCGGGGCCTGAGCTCGCCCTCCCAGCGCGTCCAGCTCGTTGGCGGCCGACGATGGTGGAAGTGCGCCGTCGGGCCGAAGAAGCCCGAGCGTCCAGCCTCGCGTTCATAGGGTGCCTCGTCCGGAAAGTCGGCATGCGCCTGGCGCGAGACCGTGCCTTCGCGGTGCGGGTACTGCATCCAGCGGCGTGACATGACGGCCTAACTCTCGGTCTGGATGACGCCGCGGCGAACCTGGTCTTCCTCAATCGATTCGAACAAGGCCTTGAAATTCCCCTCGCCAAAGCCTTCGTTGCCCTTGCGCTGGATGATTTCGAAGAAGATCGGACCGATCACCGTCTGGGTGAAAATCTGCAGCAAGATGCCGTCGTTTTCGGTCGGCGCGCCGTCAATCAAAATCTTCAGTCGCTGCAGGCGGCTCACATCTTCGCCATGGCCCGCCACACGCTCATCAACCTTCTCATAGTAGGTATCCGGCGTATCCATGAATTCGGTGCCGGCAGCCTTAAGCGCCTCCACCGTGGCGTAGATGTCATCGGTGGCCAGGGCAATGTGCTGGATGCCCTCACCATTGTATTCACGCAGGAATTCCTCGATCTGGGACTTGTCGTCCGATGACTCGTTGATCGGAATCCGGATCTTGCCGCAGGGTGAGGTCATTGCACGTGAGAACAAGCCGGTGAGCTTGCCTTCGATGTCGAAGTAGCGAATCTCACGAAAATTGCCGATGCGCTCGTAAAAACCCGACCACACATCCATGTTGCCGCGATTCACGTTATGCGTCAGATGATCCAGTAATTTGAGGCCGACTCCGCTGGGGTGCTGGTCCTCAACACCGGGCAGCGGCTCGAAATCGACATCGTAAATCGTGTGACTGCCGTAGCGGTCGACGAAATACAGAATCGAATCGCCGATGCCATAAACCGCAGGAATCTTCAGCTCCATGAAGCCTGTCGGCGCCTCGAATGGCACGGCCCCTTGGGCCACGGCATGCTCGAAGGCAGCCTTGGCGTCCTTGACCCGGAAGGCCATGGCACAGGCGCAAGGCCCATGTGCACGCGCGAATGCTGCGAAATGAGTATACGGCGTCGCATTGACCAGGAAATTAATGTCGCCCTGGCGGTACAGCGTCACATCCTTGCTGCGATGTTTGGCAATCGCCTTAAACCCGAGCGAGCGGAACAGTGCGTGCAGCTGTTCGATGCCTTCAGGGGTTGGCGCGGTGTACTCAACAAACTCGAAACCATCGGTGCCCAGCGGGTTGATGGAATCGGCGGTCTTGCTCATCTGCTGTTGTGCAGTTGCATTCATCTGTGTGGTCTCCACGTGCGGCAGCGCCGTTTGCGCGGCTGCCGAGTCAGGTCAGGCCGTCGCGGCCTTGGGCGGAAAAAGAGGTTCGAACAACCCCATGCGCTGCGCGTCATGGACGCAGGCCATCAGGTCCATACGCGTCAGCTCGGACAAGCGCGACAGCGAGTCGATGACGTAATAAAGCGGCTGCATGATGTCGATGCGATACGGCGTGCGCAGCGCATTCATCACATCAAACGGCTGCCGCTGCGGCACATCCGACAAGGCATGCTCGGTCTCCCCAATGGAGGACAGGATACCGCCCCCGTAGATGCGCATGCCCTGGGGGGTGTCGATCAGGCCGAATTCGACGGTGAACCAGTACAGGCGCGCCAGAAACACGCGCTCTTCCTTGCTGGCCGCAAGCCCCAGCCGGCCGTAGGTCTCGGTGAAATCCGCGAAGTGCTGATTGGTCAGCAACGGCGTGTGGCCGAACAGCTCGTGAAAGATGTCCGGCTCTTTCAGGTAATCCAGCTCCGACCGCTTGCGAATGAAGGTCGCCGCGGGAAACTGTCGATTCGCCAGCAACTGGAAGAACTCGCTGAATGGAATCAGCGCAGGAACCCTGGCCACAGACCACCCCGTGCAGCCTTGCAGCACACGTGATACGTCGTCGAGCTGGGGGATGCGGTCCGCAGGAAACTGCAGCCGTTCCAGCCCATCCATGTACGCGTCGCAGGCCTTGCCCTCGATCGCTGCCATCTGCCGCTTCAGCAAAATGGCCCAGGTTTCGTCTTCTTCCTCGGTGTAGCGCACCACACCGAATGCGTCGGGCTGGCGAGCGGTGTAATCCGTACTCTTGCCCATGTTGTCTCCACCAGCGCGTGACCCTGTCACGAGTCATCACGCTCGATTCAATGATGATGGGTGGGAGTATACGAGATTGCAGAGAACCGCTGGCCGGATGACCCAGGCCCCGCGTCCTACGCACCACAGGGTACGCAGGACGCAATCGCCGACATGCCCTAGGCGGTGAATCGGCTCTTCAACCACTCCACGGCTTCATCCATCATCACGCCGCCGAGGGCCAGCACGGTAAAGAAGCTCCAGGACCCGTGAATGGACCCGTCGATACGACGCGCCGAGACCGGCACACCAGCCGCCTCCAGCGCTTGCGCGTAGGCCTCCCCTTCGTCGCGTAACGGATCGAACTCGCAGGTTCGCACCCAGGCCGGAGGCAGCCCGCCCAGATTGTCTGATCGAAGCGGAGCCAGATCGGGGTTGTTCAGGTCGGTTTCCTGGCCCGCGTAATGGTTGAAGAAGTACTCCATGTCGGCGCGCGTCAACAGGTAGCCTTCAGCGTTCTCTTCGATGGAGGGCGTCACCTCGCCTGCCTGCACCGTCGGGTAGATCAGCAACTGGCCGACCAGTGCCGGACCGCCGGCCTCGCGCGCCCGCAGCGCAACAACCGCTGCGAGATTACCGCCGGCACTGTCGCCACCGACGGCGATGCGTGTGGGGTCCGCGTTCAATTCCACGCAATGACCGGCCACCCATTGCGTTGCGGCAAAGGCGTCGTCCGGTGCCGCAGGAAACGGATGTTCAGGTGCCAGTCGGTAGTCCACCGAGACCACCACACACCCCACGCGGCTGCAAAGCTCCTGGCACACCGGCTCGTAGTCATCCAGCGAGCCGATGACGAACCCGCCACCGTGGATATAGACCAGCACGGGAAAGGGACCGTCGCCCTCGGGGGTGTACACCCGCACCGGAATCTCACCGGCAGGACCGGGTACGCTGCGGTTGTCGATGCTCGCGACCGGCGCGGAAGAGCCCGGCAGCATGGCATTCAGCTTGCTGAAGGCCTCGCGCGCCTCGACGGGCGGCAAGGCATGGAACGGTTGCGCGCCGGCCGCCTCCAGTTGCTGCAGAAAGCCGGCAATTTGTGCATCCAATGGCATGGTGTCTCCCCTATTGTGATTGTGGAGACGCAAGCCAACCGCAGCTTTGCCCGGGCTGCAACCCCCACGGCGGGTAGGCGCCTAGCTGCGACGCTCCAGCGGCACAGCCAGGCCGATCAACATGGCCGCAACAAACAACAGCACATCGCCTCTCAGACTGGTCACCGCCACCACCGCGGGCCCGGGGCATAGCCCGGCCACTCCCCAGCCCATGCCGAATAGCGCAGCGCCGGCGATGAGACGGGTGTCGATATCGGTGGTCGCTGGCCAGTGAAATTCGCCTGCCAGCAGCGGTTGGTGCTGCCGCTGGGCCCACCAGAACCCCGGCACGGTGCAGGCCAGCGCGCCACCCATGACGAACATCAAGGTTGGATCCCAGTTGCCGGCGACATCTAAAAAACCCAGAACCCGCGCCGGGTCGACCATCTCTGAGACCAGCAGGCCGGCGCCAAACAGCGCGCCCGCCAAAGCCGCAAGCAAGCTGTTCATAGCCACTCCAGCAGGTGGCGGGTCACAAACACGGTGACCATGCCCACCGCGATAAACACAACCGTCGCCGCAACGGAGCGCGGCGACCGCCGTCCCAGCCCGCACACCCCGTGCCCGGAGGTGCAGCCCGAGCCCATCCGCGTGCCCAGGCCGACCAGCAGTCCGGCGACCACCAACCAACCGCCGCCGGCCTGCATGTTCAAATCGACGCCCTGCATCGCCTGGAAGCCGACGGCACCGGCCGCCAAAAGCCCGGCCACGAAAGCCAGCCGCCAGCCCCGGTCAGGCCCACGCAATGCACCACCGACGATTCCGCTAATTCCCGCGATGCGCCCGGTGGTGATCAGCAGTAGCAGACTGGCCACACCAATGAGCAAGCCGCCCATGAGACCACCTGCAATGTTTGGATGCTCCACCATTTTCAGTCGCGCCCCTCTGGTTGACCGCAGGCCAAATTAGCGGGCACGGCCACGTCCATCATCTTGGGATCCGGGAGATTCAGATTGGCCATGATGTCGATGTATTCGGCACGTGTTCGGCCAGCCAGGCGCGGATTGAAGCGGCGCTCTTCCTCAATGGTCGAGCACGTCCAGCCTTTGTAATCGTGGCCTGGATAGACCAGCGTCTCGTCGCCCAACGGGAACAGTCGCTGGGTAATGGAATCCCAGCTCGCGCCAGCATCGCCCCCCTGAAAGTCGGTGCGTCCGGTCCCTCGGATCAGCAGCACGTCGCCGGTCAGCACCGCGGGCTGCGGACCACCGATCCAGTAGCTAAAGGATTCGTTGGTATGCCCGGGTGTGTAGATTGCTCGCAGCCGAATACCGTCGACATCCAAGGTCTCGTCATCCGACAGATAGTGGTCGACGCAATCGGCCCGGCTGAACTCACCCATGACAGTGCGGCATTGCGTGACATCGCGCAGCGCTCCCAAGGCGGTCACGTGATCGGCATGCGTATGCGTATCCAGCGCATGCACCAGACGGACATCCAGCTCTGTCAACAGCTGCAGATAGGCCGGCATCTGCTCACGAACCGGGTCCACGAACAAGGCTTCGCCGCCACGTCGGCTTGCCAGCAAATAGCTGTAGGTTCCTGAAGTCGAGTCGAACAACTGCCGAAAAATCATGCGAAACCTCCACTTACGCGTTTCCAGATCATGTAGAAACCGACGATGACAATGGCAACAGCAAAACCGCGCTGGAGTAAGCCACCCGGCAGCCGTGGGGCAATGGCCCTGCCCGCGGCCATGCCCATTAGTCCTCCGGCGAGAAAACCGCTGACCCCGGGCGCCATGACAAGCTGCCCTGAGACGGCCGCCGACACCGCGCCGCCCAAGGCGATGACGGTGATGATCAGCAGCGAACTCGCCACCGCCCGGTGAATCCCCAGCTGCGTCACCGCCACCAGCATGGGCACGATGACAAAGCCGCCTCCGACACCCAGAACACCCGTCAACAGGCCTGTGGCAGCCCCCGCCAGCGCCAACACCGCCGCACAGGGGGCCGAAAACCGGAGCTGACCGTCATCACGTAGCGCGCACACCGCCGCCGTCTCATCGCGCCCGGCACCTGCTCGAGGTGGCACCGCCTGGGGTGTTCCGGCCTGCCGCCACATCAGCCCGCCAACCAGCAGCGACACCGCACCAAACGCCCCCACGAACAACGACGATGGCAACCATGCCCCAAGCTTGAGCCCCAGCGGGGCGGTCATCAGGCCGAACATGGCGAACACCAACACCGGACGCAGTTCAACCTGCCCCGCCCGGAGCACCCATACCGACCCCAGGGCGCTGGACGACGCAACGACCAGCAGTGAAAGCGGCACGGCCTGCTCCGGCGCGAACCCCATGAACGCTATCAGCAGCGGCACGGCCAACAAGGACCCACCACCGCCGGTCAGCCCCAGCGCGAGCCCGACCGGCAAGCCCACCAGAACGGCGGTGATTGCGACTTCATATACCATAGGGGGTATGATACATAAGCTATAGACACCGCACAATCAGCCCCGAACTGCGGAGTGGATGACGAAATGAGCACGGAGCATGAGGCGCGAAAACAGGCGCTGATCAAACGGCTGCGACGGGTGGAGGGCCAGATTCGCGGCATCCAGGGGATGATGGAGCGCGACGCTGACTGCGAAGCCACAGTGCAGCAACTCACCGCTGCGCGGCGCGCCCTGGACAAGGTGTTCTACGAAACGCTGGCCTGCGCTCTGCAACAAGAATTGGACGGCAGCTCCAGCGACGATGCCAACACCCAACTCAAGCTGGACAAGATCAGCACCCTGCTCACCAAGTACGGCTGACCACGCTGCCCTGTCAGGACAATCCAGCTTGTTGCATCCACCGCCAAAGCGTCGAACGAGACACGCCCAAGGCTGCGGCCGTGCGACCACGGTGGCCTTGGCAGCGTTGCAACATCGCCAGCAAAGCATCGCGTGATGGCGGCCCCTGGCGTGCAGCTTCCGGTGCATGGGCTGCTGTCTCGCCGCCCACCGCCGGTGCCGTCAGTTCAGGGGCGCAGACTTGCAAACAGGCCACATCGAGCGGGCGGCCGGATGCCGCAGACAGCAGAAACCCGCGCTCCAGCACGTTGCGCAACTCACGGACATTGCCCGGCCAGCTGTACTGCTGCAGCGTCACCAGTGCCTCCGGTGCCAGTTGGGGGGGCTGGTCGCCCGCAAGCTCCGACAGCAGGTGAGCCGCCAGTTCGCTGATGTCGGCAGGACGATCCCGTAGCGCCGGCAGCGCGATTCGCAGCACATTGAGCCGGAAGTACAAGTCCTGCCGAAACTCGCCGGCCGCCACCATGGCCGCCAGGTCACGATGCGTGGCAGCGACCACACGAATATCGACCTCCACCGGGCGACTGGCACCGACACGCAGCACCTCCCGGCCTTCCAGCACGCGCAGCAGCCGTGACTGCATGGCCAGTGGCAAGTCCCCGATCTCGTCCAGAAACAGCGTGCCGCCATTGGCAGATTCGATCAGCCCGACCCGACCGCCGCGCCGGGCGCCGGTAAACGCACCTTCTTCGTAGCCGAACAGCTCGGCTTCGAAAAGCGACTCGGCCAGCGCGCCACAATTCACGGCCACGAGCGGCCGTCGCGCCCTGGGACTGGCCATGTGGAGGCTGCGGGCGACCAGCTCCTTGCCGGTTCCGGTCTCCCCCGTCACCAGCACCGAGGCCTCTGTTGCGGCGAAATGTCCGATCTGCGCCCGGACGCCCTGCATGGCAGCACTGTCGCCGACCAGCAGTGGACGTGCCGCCGGTGACGGCCGCTTGCCGGAGGCCGCCGGCGACCGACGCGCCAGTTGATGCCCCAGCGCGCGACCGGCAGACGTGATGTCGAGGGCGGTTTCGAATGCGGTCCGCGCGCTGGCTGCCGAATACAACAACACACCGCGCAAACCCGCGGTATCGGCGAAATCGGCCACCATACCGGTCCCGACAATGGCGCCAACCCCTGCAGCCGCCAGCTCGGAGACGGCGTCGCGGGCATCTTCACTGGTCACGAAGCTGCGCTGCTCAATTTCCAAGCCGAAGCTGCGTGCAAAGGCGGTGAACTCGCTGTACTCGTGCTGGTAGGTCACCACGGCCACGCGGTTGGCCATGCGCTTGGCCCGCGCCAGCGCGGCCATCAGTTCGAAGCCCGTGGGCCGGACCAGTACCACCGGCACCGGCAGCCGACTCTTCAGATAGGCCCCGTTCGAGCCCGCCGCAATCACGGCGTCACAGCGTTCGTGGCGCAGCTTGCGCTGTATGGCCTCCACCGCTTGCTCAAAACCCAGGTTGATGGACTGGATGGAGGCCTGTGCGTCGAACTCGGGGCTGACCTCACTAAAGAGTCGTGCCAGCCGCGTCACCGACACCGTCCAGATGGCAGGGCGTGAATGGCTGACATCGACGGCAGTTCGCTCGGGCATGGGCGGTGGAACACTGGCTCATGGATGTTTCATTGAAACACCATGAAACATTCCATGCGACACATGGCATCGAATGATCCCGCAGCGACGACCGCGTGTCTCTCGTTGTTTTATTAATTAATTCATAGATCTAGAGCGTTCTCTTAAGGCTCTTAGCATGGTCTTTCCAGCTGGCACGCCGCTTGATTAGTCGTACCACCTTTTCCAACTGGAGCGCAGACAGGTGACAACCAGTTCCAAGGGTCAGCTGTTCAAACAGGCACTGGCCGACGAGAAACCCCTACAGGTCATCGGGGCCATTAACGCCAACCACGCCCTGCTCGCCCAGCGCGCAGGCTTCAAGGCCATTTACCTGTCCGGCGGCGGGGTGGCCGCCGGCTCCCTAGGCCTGCCCGATCTGGGCATTAGCGGCCTGGAGGACGTGCTCATCGACGTGCGCCGCATCACCGATGTCTGCGACCTGCCGCTGCTGGTCGATGTCGACACCGGTTTCGGTCCCAGCGCCTTTAATGTCGCCCGCACGACCAAGAGCCTGATCAAGGCCGGCGCGGCGGCCATGCACATCGAGGATCAGGTAGGCGCCAAGCGCTGCGGCCATCGCCCGAATAAGGAGATCGTGACCCAGCAGGAAATGGTGGACCGCATCAAGGCCGCCGTCGACGCTCGGACCGATGATGATTTCGTCATCATGGCTCGCACCGATGCGCTGGCCGTCGAAGGCCTGCAGTCGGCCATCGACCGTGCCTGCGCCTGCGTGGAAGCCGGCGCCGACATGATCTTCCCGGAGGCGATGACCGAGCTGGCCATGTACAAGCAGTTCGCCGATGCCGTCGGCGTGCCGATTCTGGCCAATATCACCGAGTTCGGCTCCACGCCTTTGTTCACGGTCGATGAGCTGGCCTCGGCGAATGTCGGGTTGGTGCTCTACCCTCTGTCCGCCTTCCGCGCAGCCAACAAGGCCGCCGAGGCGGTCTACACTGCCGTCCGCGAACAAGGCACGCAGGCCAACGTGCTCGACACCATGCAAACGCGAATGGAACTCTACGATTCGATTGGCTACCACGACTACGAGCAAAAGCTCGACGCACTGTTCGCACAGGGAAAAAAAGGCTGAGCAGTCGACGTCACCTACATCTCAGACTATGGAAGACACGGGAGAACACCGATGAGTGAGACGAACAAGAGCGCCGGCGGCTTCAAGCCGAAGAAATCCGTTGCGCTGTCCGGCACGGCTGCCGGCAACACCGCGCTTTGCACCGTGGGCCGCAGCGGAAACGACCTGCACTACCGCGGCTACGACATCCTGGATATCGCCGAAACCTGCGAGTTCGAGGAAATCGCCCACCTGCTGATTCATGGCAAGCTGCCGACCGAAGCAGAGCTGCGCGCCTACAAGACCAAGCTCAAGGCCTACCGGGGCCTGCCCGCCGCCGTCAAAGGTGCGCTGGAAGAGTTGCCGGCCAATTCGCATCCCATGGATGTGATGCGCACCGGCGTCTCGGTGCTGGGCTGCGTATTGCCGGAGAAGGAAGACCACAACCACGCCGACGCCCGCGACATCGCCGACCGGCTGATCGCCAGCCTGGGTTCGATGCTGATGTACTGGTATCAGTACGCCGTCAACGGCAAGGTCATCGACGTGGAAACCGACGATGACTCCATCGGCGGGCATTTCCTGCACCTGCTGCACGGCGAGGCGCCCAGCGAGTCTTGGGTTCGCGCCATGCACACATCCTTGGTGCTGTACGCCGAACACGAATTCAACGCCTCGACCTTCACCTCTCGTGTTGTCGCGGGCACGGGTTCGGACTTCTACTCCTGCATCGCCGGCGGCATCGGTGCCCTGCGCGGGCCCAAGCATGGGGGTGCCAACGAAGTCGCCTTCGAGATCCAGAAGCGCTACGACAACCCGGACGAAGCCGAGGCCGACATCCGCGAACGCGTCGGTCGCAAGGAAGTCATCATCGGCTTTGGCCACCCGGTCTACACCATCTCCGATCCGCGCAACGTCGTGATCAAAAAGGTGGCCAAGGAGCTGTCGCAGGAACAGGGTTCGATGAAGATGTTCGATATCGCTGAGCGACTGGAATCCGTGATGTGGGACATCAAAAAAATGTTCCCCAATCTCGACTGGTTCAGTGCGGTCAGCTATCACATGATGGGCGTGCCGACGAACATGTTCACACCGCTGTTCGTCATCGCCCGTACCGCTGGCTGGAGCGCCCACGTGATCGAGCAACGCATTGACGGCAAGATCATCCGCCCCAGCGCCAACTACACCGGGCCGGAGAATCTGGAGTTTGTGCCCATCGAAAAGCGCAGCTGAGCTGTTCGATGCGTGAGGCGGCAGGGGTGAGGTGTCAGGCGATTCGCCCACACTCCTCCTGCCTCTTCACGTGCTGTCCCCTCGCCCCTCACACCTAAGCCCTCGCCGCCATGACCAACACCGCCCATCGCAAGCCGCTTGCCGGCACCCAACTGGATTACTACGACACCCGCGAGGCCGTGGAGGCCATTCAGCCGGGTGCCTATGACACCCTGCCCTATACCTCACGCGTACTGGCCGAAAACCTGGTGCGCCGCTGCAGCCCGGCCACGCTCACCGACTCGCTTAAGCAGATCATCGAGCGCAAGCGGGATCTGGACTTCCCCTGGTTTCCGGCGCGCGTCGTCTGTCACGACATCCTGGGTCAGACCGCGTTGGTTGACCTGGCCGGCCTGCGCGATGCCATTGCGGCCAAAGGCGGTGACCCGTCGCTGGTCAACCCCGTGGTGCCCACACAGCTTATCGTTGACCACTCGCTGGCCGTGGAACACGCGGGCTTCGAGAAGGACGCATTCGACAAGAACCGCGCCATCGAAGACCGCCGCAATGAAGACCGGTTCCACTTTATCAACTGGACCAAAAAAGCCTTTGAAAACATTGATGTTGTTCCGCCTGGCAACGGCATCATGCACCAGATCAATCTCGAGCGGATGTCGCCGGTCATCCATGCCCGCGACGGCATCGCCTTCCCCGACACGCTGGTCGGCACCGACAGCCACACGCCCCATGTGGATGCCCTGGGCGTCATCGCCATCGGTGTCGGCGGGCTGGAAGCCGAGTCGGTCATGCTGGGCCGCGCCAGCTACATGCGCCTGCCCGATATCGTCGGTGTCGAGCTGACCGGCAAGCCGCAGCCTGGTATCACCGGCACCGACATCGTACTGGCCATTACCGAGTTCCTGCGCCGCGAAAAAGTCGTCGGCGCCTACCTGGAGTTCTACGGCGAGGGGGCCCGCGCACTGACGCTGGGTGACCGCGCCACCATCTCCAACATGACGCCGGAGTACGGCGCCACGGCAGCGATGTTCTACATCGATGAGCAGACTATCGACTACCTCAAGCTCACCGGTCGCACGCCCGAGCAGGTCGAACTGGTCGAGCACTACGCCAAGACCACCGGCCTATGGGCCGATGCACTGGAATCTGCCGAATACGAGCGTGTGCTGACGTTTGATCTATCCAGCGTCACCCGCAACCTCGCGGGCCCCTCCAATCCGCACCGGCGACTGCCGACCTCGGATCTGGCCGCCCGTGAGATCGCCGCGCCCTGGGACATGCCGACCGACGGCTCGATGCCCGATGGTGCGGTCATCATCGCGGCCATCACCAGCTGTACCAACACCTCTAACCCGCGCAACGTGGTTGCCGCGGGGCTGCTGGCCAAGAAGGCCAACGAGGCGGGACTGACCCGCAAACCCTGGGTCAAATCCTCGTTTGCGCCCGGCTCCAAGGCCGTGCAGTTATACATGGAGGAAGCCGGCCTGCAATCCGAGCTGGATCAGCTGGGCTTTGGCATCGTCGCATTTGCCTGCACGACCTGTAATGGCATGAGCGGCGCGCTCGACCCCGACATCCAGCAGGAAATCATCGACCGGGATCTGTATTCCGTGGCCGTGCTGTCCGGCAACCGCAACTTCGATGGCCGCATCCACCCCTACGCCAAGCAAGCCTTCCTGGCCTCACCGCCTCTGGTCGTCGCCTACGCCATCGCGGGCACGATTCGCTTCGACATCGAAAAAGATGTGCTGGGCGTGGATAAGCAGGGCAACGAAGTCACCCTGAAGGACCTTTGGCCCAGCGACGAGGAAATCGACGCCATCATCGCCAAGAGCGTGAAGCCCGAACACTTCACGAAGGTCTACGAGCCGATGTTCAACTTCAAAGTCATCAAAGACGAGAACATCAGCCCGCTCTACGACTGGCGACCACAAAGCACCTATATCCGCCGCCCGCCCTACTGGGAAGGCGCCCTGGCCGCCGAACGCACGCTCACCGGCATGCGGCCGCTGGCGATTTGCGGGGACAACATCACCACCGATCATCTGTCGCCGTCGAACGCCATTCTGCCCACCAGCGCCGCCGGTGAGTATCTGGCGAAGATGGGCCTGCCGGAGGAAGACTTCAACTCCTACGCCACGCACCGGGGTGATCACCTGACCGCCCAGCGCGCCACGTTTGCCAACCCCAAGCTGTTCAACGAAATGGTCCGGGATGATGACGGCGAGGTCGTCCAGGGATCCCTCGCCCGGCTGGAGCCGGAGGGCCAGGTCATGCGCATGTGGGAAGTCATCGAGACGTACATGACCCGCAAGCAGCCGCTCATCATCGTCGCCGGCGCGGACTACGGTCAGGGCTCCTCCCGCGACTGGGCCGCCAAGGGCGTGCGCCTGGCGGGTGTGGAGGTCATCGTCGCCGAAGGTTTCGAACGCATCCACCGCACCAACCTCGTTGGCATGGGCGTGCTGCCACTGCAGTTCCAGGACGGCACCACGCGCAAGACGCTCGGGCTGGACGGCAGCGAAACCTACGATGTGGTCGGCGACCGGGCCCCCGGCGCCACGTTGACTCTGGTCGTCCATCGCAAGAACGGCGAAACCCTTGAGGTGCCGGTCACCTGCCGTCTGGACACTGGCGAGGAGGCCTCCATCTACGAAGCCGGTGGTGTCTTGCAGCGTTTTGCGCAGGACTTCCTCGAATCGACGCAGGCCGCCTGAATCATGGTCCACGCACCGCAAATCAAGATCCCCGCCACCTATCTGCGCGGCGGCACCTCCAAGGGCGTGTTCTTCAAGCTGGACGACTTGCCGGCTGCCGCCCAGCACCCTGGGGAGGCACGGGACCGCCTGCTGCTCCGGGTGATCGGCAGCCCCGACCCCTATGGCAAGCACACCGACGGCATGGGCGGAGCGACATCGAGCACCAGCAAGACCGTGATCCTGTCGAAAAGCACCCAGCCGGGGCACGATGTCGACTACCTCTTCGGGCAGGTGTCCATCGACAAGCCCTTTGTCGATTGGAGCGGCAACTGCGGCAATTTGTCGGCAGCGGTGGGGCCCTTTGCGATTAGCCACGGCCTCGTCGACCCGACTCGCATCCCGCAGGACGGCATTGCCACCGTGCGCATCTGGCAGGCGAACATCGGCAAGACCATCATCGCCCAGGTACCGATCACCCAGGGCGAAGTCCAGGAAACCGGCGATTTCGAGCTGGATGGGGTGACCTTCCCCGCAGCAGAAGTCGAAATCGAGTTCATGGACCCGGCCGATGGCGAGGGCTCGATCTTCCCCACCGGCCAACTGGTCGATGATCTGGAGGTGCCGGGCGTCGGCACGCTCCAGGCCACCCTGATCAACTCGGGCATCCCAACCATCTTCGTCAACGCCGATGCCATCGGTTACACCGGCGCCGAATTACAAGGCGACATCAACGAGGACACCGCAGCGCTGGAACGCTTCGAGACGATCCGGGCCCATGGCGCTCTCAAGATGGGCCTGATCAATGACATCAGCGAAGCCGCCAGCCGGCAACACACGCCCAAGGTGGCCTTTGTCGCGCCCCCCCGAGACTATGTGGCCTCCAGCGGCAAGACCGTCGCGGCGGGCGATATTGACCTGCTCGTGCGCGCCCTGTCCATGGGCAAGCTGCATCACGCCATGATGGGGACGGCAGCTGTGGCAATCGGCACGGCAGCGGCCATTCCCGGCACCCTGGTCAACCTGGCGGCCGGCGGCGGCGACCGCACGGCCGTTCGCTTCGGACATCCGTCCGGCACGCTGCGTGTTGGCGCGGAAGCCACGCTGATCGACGGCCAATGGCAGGTCACCAAGGCGATCATGAGTCGCAGCGCACGGGTGCTGATGGAAGGCACGGTTCGGGTACCGGGCGACACCCTTCCCGCCTGAATGCTTGCCGGACGCTGACGCGGCCCTCAAGCGGCGTCAGCGTCGATCTCATGCGGAACATGCTGCCTGCGCGGCAGTCGCATAAGACATGGACAAGCACACGACACAGCCGCCCTGGGATCAAGAGCTAGTCGATATTGTCGACTATGTGAATGCCGAGCCCGACTTCTCCGAGCTAAGCTACACCACCGCCCGGCACTGTCTAATGGACACCCTGGGCTGTGGCCTGGAAGCGCTGGAATACCCCGCCTGCCGCAAGCTGCTCGGGCCGCTCGTGCCCGGGGCGTCACTGCCGGAAGGTGCGAAGGTGCCCGGTACCGCGTACCAGCTCGATCCGGTCAAGGCCGCCTTCGACATCGGCGCCATGGTCCGCTGGCTGGATTTCAACGACACCTGGCTGGCCGCGGAATGGGGGCACCCTTCCGACAATCTCGGCGGCATTCTCGCCGTGGCCGACTGGCTTAGCCGGACGGCAGTCGCCGAGGGGCGCGACCCGCTGACCATGCGCGATGTGCTCACCGCGATGATCCGGGCCCATGAAATCCAGGGCTGCCTTGCACTGGAAAACAGCTTCAACCGGGTCGGTTTGGATCACGTCGTGCTGGTCAAGGTCGCCACCACAGCGGTGGTCGCCCACATGCTGGGGCTCAGCCGCGAGCAGCAGCTCGCCGCCGTGTCCCACGCGTGGATCGATGGGCAAAGCCTGCGCACGTATCGACACGCGCCCAACACCGGCAGCCGAAAAAGCTGGGCGGCCGGTGATGCCACCAGCCGGGCCGTTCGTTTGGCACTGATGGCCCAGACCGGCGAGATGGGCTACCCGACGGCCCTGACGGCCGATACCTGGGGCTTTTATGACGTCAGCTTCGGAGGGCAACGCTTCGCGTTTCAGCGACCCTACGGCGACTACGTGATGCAGAACATCCTGTTCAAAATCAGCTTTCCAGCCGAGTTTCATGGGCAAACCGCCGCCGAGGCCGCGATCATCCTGCTTGAGCAACTCCGGGCCGCGGGGCGCAGCACCGAAGAGATTGCCCAGATCCGGATTCGCACCCACGAGTCGTGCATTCGCATCATCGACAAGCAGGGGCCGCTGCACAACCCGGCCGACCGCGACCACTGCGTGCAGTACATGGTGGCGATCGCGCTGCTCTTCGGCCGCCTGACCTCGGAGGACTACGAAGACGATGTCGCCGCCGATCCTCGCATCGACACGCTACGCGACAAGATGCGCTGCGTAGAAGACCCAGCGTTTACCCACGACTATCTGGACCCGGACAAGCGCAGCATCGCCAATGCGCTGACGGTGGAGTTCAGCGACGGCACGTCGCTGGATGAGGTCGTCGTGGAATACCCCATCGGTCACAAGCGACGCCGTGATGAGGGTATCCCGCTGCTAGAAGCCAAATTCCAGCGCAACCTAGCGCGTATGCTCAAGCCCCAGGCCTGCGAAGAAATCTGGTCCGTGTCGCGGGATCACGCCCGATTGACGGCCATGCCCGTGCATGCGTACGTGGACCTCTATCAGCCGACCCGCTGAGCGCGTCGGTCAGCCCACCGATCAGCGGCCCGCTAACGGCGCCGGGTCGAGATCCGCATGTAGCTGCTCACCAATGCGCCACTCCAGATCGGTCGACGGGAGTCTCACGGCGAAAAGCTCCCGCCTCGCCCGAGCGCGCCAGTCCAGAACAGCCGGCACACCGGCGGCCAGCACCACGGTCATGAGCACCAGGGCAATCGTGCTCCATGCAAAAACGAACAGTGACTCTGCAATCATTGAACTTACCTACTAGTAAGACAGCACAAGGTCATAGTGGGGATCAGGATGTCGCGGCGCAATCGTGCACAGGCCCCGTTCGTCGGCCCGCGCCGATTGAGGTGAAATCTGCGTAAAATTGCGAATCACGCTGATGACCCGGTTCCTGGACCGGATCACAACATTCGCCGCATCCCGAGGCTCCCGACGTGCGCGCTCCCAAGCTCTTTGACCGACGCCAAACCCCGCGCGACCAGCAGGATCGACGCGCTCACAATGCGCGTGTACCCGATGAGTTTTGCAGCGCGCTGGCCCAGGCGCTGCTCGTTCAGCTACGCGATGCCGGCCAGGACCTGAACCAGCCATTTCAGCTGGACCCGCTGAGGCATGCGCTGCAGACAAAGCTGCCCGTTCGCGAGATCGACGCCATCGCCGCCAGCGGTGCGCTGCTGGGCGAGGGTCTCGCTGAGCAGACGGGTCAGGGCATGTTTGAAATGATGCTGACCGAGCGCGGTCGACGCGCCGTGCACAACGCATCGAGTCGCCCCCTGCACCGCTTGCTCAGCCAGCGCCGAGCCACGCCCGCCTGACCCGTTAACGCCCGGCAAGCGACCGTTTGTCGGCAAACCCGTCGTCCACCACAAGTACAGCGCGGCCCTGCCGATTTCACAGGTGCGAGCGAAGCGGCCCACGGTGAGGCGTGGCGGTTTGGCTCGAACTGCGATTTCGATGCGCGAGCGCTGCGATGAAGATTCTTTTAATTGACGACGATGAGCTGGACCGGGCGCTCTTCGAACAGACGTTTCAGGACGCGTTCCCTGCCGGGGAACTGGTGCAATGCGAAGACACGGAAGACCTGCACAGCCTGGCTGAGGCACATCGGCCGGACTGCATCCTGCTCGACTACCGCCTACGCGGCAATGATGGCTTAAGCCTGCTTCGGAACTTCTCCTTCAGCTCAGACGCGGACGCACGACCACCGGTCATCATGTTGACCGGCGAAGGCAACGAGGCGGTTGCCGTGCGCGCGCTCAAGCTCGGTAGCGCCGACTACCTCAGCAAGAACGACATGACCGCCGCCGCCCTGCAGACCGCGATTTCCGACGCCATCTCAGACATGCAACAGCGCCAGGCCAGTCTGGCCGAACAACGCAGGCTGCGAGAGCTGGCAACAACCGATAGCCTGACCCAAGCGGGCAATCGCCTCGCCTTCACCCAGGCACTGGAACGCAAACTGTCGCTGGCCAGCCGGCATGGCGCAGCATTCGCCGTGCTATTGATCGACCTGGATCAATTCAAGCCCATTAATGACGAGTACGGCCATCACGCCGGTGACGTCGTGTTGATCGAAACCGTCAGACGCCTGCGCGACACCGTACGCACCGAAGACGGCGTTTTCCGCCTCGGCGGCGACGAGTTCACGGTCATCCTGGATCTGTGCCCGTCAGCCGGAGACGCCGCCGAGGTTCGCGAGCGCATCCTGCAAGCGCTGACCGAACCCCACTGTCTGCCCAGCGGCGTGTCGCTGATGTGTGGGGCCAGCGTCGGCATGGCCGTCTACCCCCGTGACGGCGACGACGCCCACGCCCTGACCCACGCTGCTGATGCGGCCATGTACCGATGCAAGCGCACACAGCAACAAGATCGCGTTGCGGGTCCTGGGCCGCAGGATGACTGACACCACGGCCACCGGATATATTGCCCAGCCATCTCATCACAGCCCCGCTGGCCTCCCCGCCGTTCGAGCCCCGCGCTGGGGGCTGCGCGCGCTGATCGCGGTGACGCTGGTCTTCGTCGGCGTGATCAGCGTGCTGGCCATGGCCACGGTCAGCGTCACTGCCGCACAAGACGCCCTGGCCGCCAACCTGCAAGATCGTCTGGCCGTCCAGTCCCAACGCCGGGCCGAGCGTTTCATCTCGCTGCTCGACGAGTTGCAGGGCGATGTGCGATTGCTTGCCGAAGTCCCGCCCATTCAAGGCCTGATTCGGAGCACTCGGAACCAGGACATCGACCCGGTCGACGGGTCGTCAACTGCGCTCTGGACCACGCGCCTGCAATCGATCTTCCGGGGCATCCTGCTGGCCAAACCTCACTATCTCCAGGTTCGCTACATTGGCCTGGCTGACGGTGGTTTGGAGCTGGTGCGAGTCGAGCGTGATCATCGCGACGGCGACATCCGCGTGGCCACCCGGTTGCAACGCACAGGCGACCGGCACTATGTCGCCAGAGCCGCTGCGCTACCGCCTGGCCAGATCTATCTCAGCGCCATCGAACTCAATCGCGAGTTCGGTGCCATCCAGACGCCCTACACCCCTGTATTGCGTGCGGCACTGCCGATCCATGACTCGCACTCGGGGCGTCCGTTCGCTGTGCTGGTCGTGAACCTGCGGGCCGACTATTTCTTCGACGCGCTCAGGGCGATGAAGTCGGATGCCCTCCAGCTTGCGCTGACGAATAGCGACGGGGAATACCTGCTCCACCCGCAGGGTGAAGACACATTCGCCTTCGAACACGGACGCTCGCATAACGCGGTGTCCGACCACCCGGCGCTCGCCACAGTACTGGCCACGGGCGAGGCAACGTCACAACTCGACAAAAACACCCGACAGTTCGTAGACATGCAGCGCATCAGCTACGGAGACCACCAGGCGCTCGGTTTGGTCTTGAGCATGTCCACGGACGCACTCACGGAATTCAGTGCTCGCATCTCCAAGCAGCTGACGCTCGCATTGCTGGCCATTTGCTTGGGCTGCGTAGGATTTGCCGTGCTGGTCGCTCACCTGATCGCGGCGCCGATCAAGCAACTATCATCGGCGTTGGACAGCTGGAAGCCTGGTGACGAGGTGCCGCCCTTGCCGGTACACAGCTACGGTGAGGCGCGCTCGCTAGCCGGTGTAATGGACCGGGTATTCACATCGCTGGCGCATCGCAACCGCGAGCTTGAGGCAACCAACCGAGAACTGGACCAGTTCGCGTACATCGCATCGCATGATTTGCAGGAACCTGTGCGCACGGTGACCAGCTTTGCCGAGATGTTACGCAACGACACCGGTAACACGCTGACCCCACGCAGTGAAAAAGGCCTCTTCTACATGCTGCGTGCCTGCGATCGCATGCGCGCGCTGATCCAGGGATTGTTGGAATACAGCCGCATTGGCCATCATGCGGATGCGACGCCCGTGCACCTGCAATCGGTGGTCGATGGTGTGCTGCTCGACATGTCGGCCACGATCCTGGCACGTAAGGCTGAGATCAGCGTCATCTCACCACTGCCCACCATGCGCTTATACGAGGCGGAGACCCGCCTGTTGCTCACGCATCTGATCGCAAACGCCATCAAGTTCTGCCCCGAAGATCGGACTCCCCAGGTCCGCCTGTCCGCAACGGCAAGAACCGACACCAGCTGCCGCCTGCTCATCCAGGACAACGGAATGGGCGTACCGGAAAACCAGCAAGACCGCATCTTCACGATCTTCCAGCGGGCGGTCGGCCGCGAAGATTTTGAGGGCACGGGCATCGGCCTGGCGCACTGTCGGAAGATCGTGGACCTGCATCACGGAAGAATCTGGATTGACGCCTCGTCCCCTGAAGGGACAACCTTTGCAGTCGAACTGGAGGATGTCCGATGAGTGCAAGGCTGCGCGAGATTCTGGTGGTGGACGACAATGTCGCGGACACTTTTCTCCACCGAGAGACATTGCAGACCATGTGCGTGGCGGACTGCATTGTGGAAGCACCCCACGGCCAGGCCGCGCTCGAGCTACTGACCGAACGACGTGCGCACGCCGCCGCCCTGCCCGAGCTCATTCTTCTCGATGTGAATATGCCCGTCATGGACGGCTGGGAATTTCTGAACCAAGCCGGTGCGGACAAGCTGCTGGACCAAAGCGCCATCGTGATGTTGCGGGCAACCAGCATCCTGTCCCCCCAGTCCATACAAGCCGACACGCCACGACAACCCGATGCCTGGCTGGACAAGCCTCTGGAAGCGGCCGCCGTGACCCGGGTCATCGACGCGCTCCTGCCCCCGCCCGCCGCCGCCTAGCGCAGCCTGCGCCCAGCTTTGGCGTTACACTATGCGCCGTCTGATTCTCAGCGCCTGTAGCTCAGCTGGATAGAGCATCGGCCTTCTAAGCCGGCGGTCGCAGGTTCGAATCCTGCCGGGCGCGCCACTTTCGTAGAAACCGCCCCGCATTCCAAGCGACAGCGGTCGCAGGTTGCCCGACGCATCCATGCGTCGGGTCCTTAGGCGTACGCGCGAACACCCCGACGCTCGCGCGGGAATGCCACGAATTCCAACCACCCGTTCGTATCCATCCCCATGCGTATCATCTGGTCGTCAACCTGACGACCGAGAGCGGTAATTTGATCCTGCGGATCCTGCAAGAGAGCATCGACGTGGACGCGCAACTGGAGAATAGCCAGCAGCCGAGTTCTGCGGGTGCGACGGGCCTGGCACAGTGCACCGAGCTGGTTCGCCAGCTTCGGGGCCAGGCCGGTGATCGCCAGGTCGAGGGTGCCCGGATCGGCCTGCAGCATAACCTGGGGCTGGGCGGCGCCTGCGTGGTCAGCCTCTACGAACGTCAGCACTAACCCAGGCCGCAGGCCCGCCGCCCACGAGGCTGGGTGGCTACCGCTCGCCGCCCGGCGTCTCGCGCTGCAGGTAGAAGAACATGTAGCCGGGCTTGCCCTTGACCTCGCCGGCACCGATCACGGTGTCGTCATCGACCTTGCGGAAGTAATCCATGATGGGCTGCTTGTCGTAGATCAGGCTGGCCGTCACCGCCCCGCGAAATTCGATCATCCGCATGCGCGCGGCGCCTAGCTTGTCGAAGGCGTAAATGCTGCCGTCTGGCGCGTGTGCCAGCAGTGGCTCGACATGGTCGCGTGAGTCGAAGCGCTTGCCGTACCAGTTGATCGGGTCGGGTTCGGCACCGCCGTCGAATTTTCCGCCCGACCACTGGCCCAGCATGAAATCCAGATCAACCGGCTCCAATTCGTCGTACAGCGACATCAGCCGGTCTTCAGCGACAGCCTCGCCGCTCTTGATCAGGGTCTTAAACGTCATGGGCGCCTCGCTGGTTGAGGTGGTCTCCGGAGAGTGATTGCTGTTGCAGCCAACCAGCGCCAGGCTGGCGCTGAGTAGCGTGCACAAGATGGTGGTCCGCATGGGTTGCATCCTCCGATGGTGCAGGTTCAGGAATCGTCATCGCTTGGGCCGCTGAGCAGCACCGCGATTTGTGGCTGGTACCAAGTGCCAACCACCAGATCGGGAAAGCCGTCGAGATTGAGATCGGGTGACACCATGGCCTCGGAGGTCTCGACGGTGTCGTGCTCGACGAAGGTGGTGAAGTCCTGGCTGCACACGTCGTAGAACAACCCGGCGTAGCCATTGAAGTAAGACACCGCCAGATCCAGTCGCCCGTCACGATCAAAGTCGCTGAACAGCACCGCGTTGCTGCCGGAATCGGTTTCGAACTCGACGGGCTCGGCCAGGCGACCATCCGCCTGCCCGTAGGCCACGGCGAGGCTGCCTCCAGCAATGGGGATCATCAGATCTTGGCGCCCGTCACAGTTGATGTCAGCGGTACGCATCGCCTCGGTGGCCCCGGAAATCTCGAAGGGGCCGGCACCCGAAACGAAACTGGCGTCGCCCGCTCCATAGAAGATCTCCACGCGGGAGCGCACCGGCCCCCGAGGCCAATCGGTAATCGCAACATCCACCGCGCCATCGTCATCAAAGTCCGCGACCTCCATGCCGATGGCAATCGCGCCCAGCGCCTCGCCAGTCAGCAGCGGAGCCCCCGGCGTGAACTGCCCTTGCCCATTGTTGAGCAGAATCGTCACATCCCCCCAGTAGCTCAGTAGGTCCAGATCGCCATCGCCATCGACGTCAGCGGCTGCAAGGTCCGTCGGCCCCAAGCCAGCCGCATGGGATTCGGTGAGGGTGATCGTGCCGTCGCCCAGCCCGTGATACACCTGCACATCGTCCGAGCGGGCGTTGGTAACAGCCACATCCAGTACGCCATCACCGCTTAAATCTTCGACGACCACCGCCACCGGTTGCACGCCTGCCAGATAGCGCTCGGCCGCCAGCAAACTGCCGTCGCCGGCATTCAGCAGCACGGCGACCGCATTGCCGATCGAATCGGTAACCACGACATCCGGGTAGCCATCGCCGTTCATGTCCCCGGCAGCCACACCGCCATGGGCCGGCCCATTGCCGCCCACCGACGCGATGTAGCGCTCAGCGGTCGTCAACCCGATGGCGGGCGCCACTGCGACGCCAGCTCCGGGTGCACTGGATCCGCCACCGCAGGCGGACAGGCTGCCCAGCGTGATCAGGCCACTGGTCATGATGGCCCCGCGCAGCCGCGCTGGCTGGAATGAATTGTCCATTGGCTCTCCTCCAATTGATGCCCTGTCAGACGGGCGATGGCGATTCATCGGATCGCTCTTGGACTATAAAGTACGCACAAGTACTTTTATAATCAAGCGCGTGGATCCGAAATCTTTCCAGGCCGCCAGAACCCCGTAACTGTTGCCTATCGTCGGGCAGCGCGAATAAGGTACGATCTAGTACTTTGTTATTCGTGGCACCTTTTCTGCCGCTTCCCGGGAGACGCCTATTCATGGAAGACGACGCACCCTCAGAGCGTTCTACTGACGGACTGGCCCGCTACGGCGCGCCTTCCGATGCCGTGATCGATGCCTGGCGCCTGCCACGGGGACGCCAGGCCAATGACCGTTCCAGCGAGATCGCGGCTTCGCAGCGTGCGCGTCTGCTGTTCGCGATGAATGAATCGGTGGCGCAAAAGGGTTATGTCGCCACGACGGTGGCCGACATCACCCGGATTGCCCGCGTTTCCCGTAGCGCCTTCTACGCCAATTTCAAGGACAAGGAAGCCTGCTTTCTCGCGGCGTACGAGGCGGCACATGTGGATGTGGTCGAGCGTATCCGCCGCGCACAGACGCCAGAGATGTCCTGGCGCGAACGCCTGCGGACCACGCTGCGCGTTTATCTGGCATTCAAGCGTGACCACCCCGCCCTGTCACGCACGCTGCTGGTCGAAATTCATGCGGCCGGCCCCCAGGCCCGCGCCAAGCGCGACTGGGGCCACCAGCACTTCGCCGAGATGCAGCGCCGGTTGTATGCGCTGCGCCAGGCGGAGGAACCCGGTCTGCCCGACCTGCCAACACCGATCTTCCGCGGGGTGGTCGCCGCCATTGAAGAGATGGCCGCCAGCTACGTCTGTGAGGGGCGCACGGACGCGATTCTCGAGCTGGAACCCGCGGCCATGCTGCTGCTGGAAAAGGTCTACGGCTAACGCAGGACCCTGCTCGCCCGGCCCCCGGCCGGCCCCCGGACCGCAGCCGACAGATGCTGCGGCCAGATCACTGCAACACCACGGCCAACACGGCCTGGAGGAGACCCTGGATGCGTCGTACCGACACGCCCAAGCACACCGTCACGTGCCACCCGCTGCACGTTTGCCTCGCAACCCTGGCGCTCGCGCTTTGCGCGCCACCCGCCTCGGCCCAGTCCGGCCCGGATCCGGACACCGACCCCTGCGTACTGCCGGCACCCGCGGCCGAGCCCATGACCGCAGCCTGGACCGAGCGCGACCTGCAGAATCAGGCCTGCGCCGAAGCCCGGACGCAGGAAGTGCCGCTGAGCTGGACCCTGGGACTGGGTCCCGACGAACTGCCCAGCCCCGTCCGCGACCCGTACCGCGCCCCCGCCAAACATGATGGGCAACGATTCCGTTTCTCGACCGCCACCGTCACAAACCGCGATGGCGAGGCCCTGGCCGCCGAGATTTATCGCCCCTGCAGTGCAGAGACCTGCAGCGAGGTACCGGAGGGGATCGCCGTCGCGGCGCCACCCTACCCCGCCATCTTGATCGTCCACGGCGGCGGTAGCCAGAAGGAACTGCATCGCTGGGCGGCCCAGCCGCTGGCGGAAACGGGCTACATCGCGGTGAGCTTCGACGTGGCCTCCGGCAATCACGGCAGCGATGCGCAGGACATGGTCGACTGGCTGTTCTCCGTGGACTTTCCCTTTGCCGACGAACTGGACCGTGACCGCGTGGGGATTACCGGGCATTCGCAAGGTGGGAGCACCGCCAGCCTCGTCGGCCAGCTCGACGAGCGGCTACGCGCCATTGTCGCCTGGGACAACCTGACCGCTGTCGACCCCATGCTGTGGGCGGATGACATCGGCGTTGAACCGCCGCCCGGCTTGCCGATCACCACGCCGGCACTGGGCATTGGCGCGGATTACTATTTCACACCCGAGCCCTACACCGATCACCCCGAGCCCCCACCGTCGAATGGCGAGGGTGGACGCGGGCGGGGCGTCTCGGCCCATCCCAAGGATCTGGGCTACCAAGAGCTTCGCGCTGCCGGCGTCGACACGGCGTTGGTCATACTGCGCGCGGGCACGCATCTGGACTTCACACCATTGATGGCCGGGACCGGCAGCCGCTATGGAGAGCCCTATGCGCTATACCTGACATTGGCCTGGTTTGATCGCTACCTGAAGGGGCTGGCCGAACCCGACACCGCCGCTGACGGCTACCGCCGCCTCCTGGCCACCCGGTTTGACGACTCGGCCGACCGGCACAACCTGGGCGCTGGCTACTACGACCCAGTCGACGGCAACCAACCGTATCGGATCGCAGGCCTGTCGGTCTGTGACCGCATGTCGTTCTACTTCAAGTCACGCCTGGCCATCACCGCCCCTGGCAACGACCAGCTCATCGCCACTGAAGACTGGAAAACCGCCTGCAAGGACGATGCGCTGCCCCAACCGGGCACGCCGGACACGCCACCGCTGAACCCGGCCACGCCGGATGACCGAGCACCGGATGGGTCGGGTGGAGCCCTGGGCAGCGCGGCCCTGGCGCTGCTCGGGCTGGTCGCGCTGCGGCGCAGGCAATGGGGCGCTAGCGGCTGACCTCCAGCCGCGGCGCCTGCACCAGGCCAAAGCTTTGCAGCACCCCCAGCAGCTGGCGATGACCGAAGGCCTGACAGGCCGAGGCGAAACCCACCCGCGCTGGGGGTTGCTGCAGCAGGTGATACGCGGTGTACGCCTGGAGCAGCCCGGTCTGTTTGTAGTTGCAGTTGCCGTGAATGATGCACTGGGCACGTCCAAGGGGTCCGCTGGCATGCACTGAATCCAAGGAGGTGTTCACCCGGGGGTTCTCACGCGGCGGCATGCCCGCCTGCACCGATGCCGCCATATCCGACAAGGCCTTTCGCTGGGCCTCGGGCGGCAAGGGCTTGATCTCCTCCTCCACCTGGGCGGTCATTGCAGCCACACCCTCCATCACACTGCGATCAAACACCCCGCCCATGGCTTTAACGTTGGCCACGCGAGGGTCGTTTCGGAACCACACAGGATGCGCCGTACCGCCCCAGGGCAACGCCAGTGCCGTGGCGTGCTGGCCGGGGACGCAAACCTCGGCGGAGCTATTCGCCGGCCAGGGGGTGTACTGGTTGTTTTCCAGATAGAAGAAGTCGGAGGTCAGAATGCTAAAAATGGTCTGGGTGGAGGCATAGGTCGGCATCCCCTTCCACAACACGAGGATATCCAGGGTATCCAGCCCCGGAGTCTCCAGGCAGATGTTCGCGGCAATCTCGCCGGTGGTGTACATCTGTGCAGTTCCCGGCGATAGCAGCAGCCCCTTGTCAGCAAAGGCATCACCCCAGCGCTGCTCGCAGTCCATCATCCAGTTCTGTTCGCCGTTGGTATCGGTGTAGTGCACACCGGCTGCGAGGCAGGCCTCGACCGCCTCGGCGCCCAGCTGCATGAACGGACCCACCATGTTGCACAGCACCTGGGTGCCGGTTAGCAGTTCGGTCAGTGCCTCGGTGCTGTGCTCGACCTCAACCACCTCGTAGTCAGCGGTCTCGATGCCGGGCACCTGATCCATCACCGCCTGGATGCGTGTGGCGTCACGCCCGGCGGCGATGAATGGCACGCCATACTCGCGTAAGTACTCGGCCACCAGGCGTCCGGTGTAGCCGGTTACGCCATAGATCACCACTGGCTTCTTGCTCATGCCCCTGTCTCCCTCGGAAAAGTTTGCCGCGTCAGGCCGTGCAATAAAGCCTAGAGGGAGTGCATGGATAGGCCGACCACCCGAGGGGGTAGCCCTCACGGGGAGGCATGACAGTCGCGTTGTTGGTGACCGGCCCTGAATGCCCGCGCCCCCGTTCGCGCCATGATTAGGCGGCGCGGGCGTCTCTTTGCAAACGGCCCACCCAACGTGACAAATCCTCCGCCACGCGGGCCCAGCCATGATCCAGCATCAGGTTGTGGGCCATATCCGGATAGATGCGGGCCTTGCAACGATAGGCGGCGGCCGTGCGTTGAACCACCTGCGGCGGGAAGATCTGGTCCTGCCCGCCACCCACGACCCAGCGTGGCAAGGCGGCGGCGACCTTACGAGGCTTGGGCAGGTCCAGCACCAGCATATCCAGGAAGGCCCGGAAGGATTCGTTCTGCAGGCGCGCCCAGTAGTCGGCCGCTTCCTCGTCGGTCATGGTGTGGCTGTAGAACAGTGCCCGCGCCATGTCCGGCTCGCGCACCAGGTGGTACAGATCGGCAGTCAAGGTCGCACGCAGCAGGTCCAGCGGGCGGCTGGCCAGCAGATGGCGAACCACACCGTTGACCCCAAAGGGCGGTGCCGCAGCCACCAGGCCGGCACCGGCCAGGTTGGCTGGGCGGCGCTCCATCAGCTTCTGAACCACAAAACCGCCCATGGAATGGCCGATGACCACGCAGGGACCGCCTAGCCGTGTCATCTCGGCTTGAACGGCATCCACATAGTCACGGATTGAGAACCAGGGGATCCGGGCGCCACCAGACCCACCATGTCCAGGCAGGTCCATGGTGGCGACCGTGTGCCCCAGTTCGCGAAGCCGCGGTGCAAACTTCTCCTCCCAGCACCAAGCGCCATGCCAGGCACCGTGAACCAGCAGCAGCGTCGGCGCTTGCTCAGGCTGCATGGGACAGCCGATCCACAGCCGGAGCCTTGCGCGCCGGCTTGGTCTCAAGACGGGCGTCGGCTATTGGGGTTTGCAGCATCATGCGACGGTCTTCTTTGTAGTCATGGCGTACGACCCAGGGAATCTTCCGACCCTGCCGCGGGAGTAACTGCTTGGCCCGTTGCACATACCCGGCGGTGAGTTGGTCGAGCACGCTGTCTTCCATCATCACGCCGTCGTGGTCGCGAGGAATCACCTCCGCGATGCCCTGCTCGTCCATGTAAGACAGCAGCTTGCAAATGTACTGTGCGGACATGTCGGCCTTCATGGTCCAGGACAGGTTGATGTAGCCGAACACCCAGGCAAAGTTGGGCACATCCTGGAGCAGCACGCTCTTGTAAATCATCTTCTCCGCAACCTGATACGGCTGGTCGTCTACCGAGATCTCCATGCCGCCGAACATCTGCACCTGCAGGCCCGTAGCAGTCACGATGATGTCGGCGTCCAGATGCCGCCCGGACTTCAGCTGGATGCCGTCGGCGGTGATCCGTTCGATGTGGTCGGTCACCACTTCGGCCTTGTCATCGCGGATGGAGTTGTACAAGTCGGCATCCGGCACCGCGCAGAGGCGTTGGTCCCAAGGATCGTATTTGGGGTTGAAGTCTTCGAGCCGGAAACGCTCCCCGACATGCCGGCGCGCCTGGCCGACGAAGAACTTGCGCATCAGCTTCGGGAACCGCTGGCAGATCTTGTAGGTGCCCTGCCAGATAAACAGGTTGCGACGGCGCGCGATGGCGTAGCTCCAGCGCTGCGGCAGCACCTTGTCCAGCAATTCGGTCATGCGATCCCAGCCCGGCAACGCAAAGATGTAGGTCGGGGAGCGCTGCAGCATGGTGACCTTCTTCGCCTTCTCGGCCATGGCGGGGACCACCGTAACGGCCGTGGCTCCGCTGCCGATCACGACCACATTCTTGTCGGCGTAGTCCAGATCCTTAGGCCATTGCTGCGGGTGAATCATCTGCCCCTTGAATGTGTCTTCACCCTCGAAATGGGGCCGGTAGCCGGCGTCATGGTTGTAGTAGCCCTGGCAGCTAACCAGGAAACGCGCCTGCCACTGCCGGCTCTGGCCGCTGGGCTCGTGCACGGCCGTGACCGTCCAGCACTGGCTGGACGAATCCCATCGAGCGGACTGGCAGTGCATGCCGAATTCGATGTGGTCAGTGACATCGAAGTCTTTGGCCGTGCGATCCAGGTACTCACGAATGCTCGTGCCGTCGGCCAGTGTCTGGTATTCGCGCCAGGGCTTGAACGAAAAGCCATAGGTGAACATGTCCGAATCGGAACGCACGCCCGGGTAGCGGAACAAGTCCCAGGTGCCGCCGATGCGCTCGCGACGTTCCAGCAACACGAATTGCTTGTCCGGGTGCTCGGCACGCAAGCGGCTGGCGGCACCAATGCCGGAGACACCGGCACCTATGATCAGGACATCGAGTACTTCACTCATGGGATTCTCCTCTTTGATGGGGCTTTACACGCGCCCTTAACGCCATCATCGCGCCGGGGCGGCGACGTGGATTGACATTTGAAGACAGATGTTTTGTATTTGGAGACATGTCGACCCTGTTCAGAGCCGCCGGCATGCGCGGCCTCGCCGAGCTGCTCGTGGAACTGAAGCAGCCGGTCGAGCCGCTGATGCAACGCTTCGGGATTCCGCTGACCGCGCTGGACGACGATGATCTGCGCATCTCGCTGGTCGCCTATGCCCAGCTGCTTGAGCATGTGGCCGGGGCGGCTGATTGCCCTGACCTGGGCCTGCGTATGGCCGAGCGCCAGGACATCGGCATTCTGGGACCGCTGGCCATTGCGATGCAGAACGCCAACACCATGGGCGATGCCTTGCGAATCTGCCTGGGCTATATGCATACCCACAGCCCCGCCATTCGCCTGAGCATGCATCCCGGCGTACCGAAGGCCGGGATGATCGCGCTGCGTCTGTTGCTGGTCGCACCTTCCTGGCTGCCGCACCGTCAGGTCATGGAGCAGTGCGTGGCCGACTTGCTGCACTTTATTCAGTGGCTGGCGCAGGCGCCGGTTCCCCTGGTGCAGGTCCACATGCCGCACCCGCCGGCCGCCCCAGCCAGTCGCTACGCCCAGGTGTTCGGCCCGGCCCTCACGTTCGAGGAGCCGCATGCCGAGCTGATCCTGCCCGATCATTTTCTCGATACCACGCTGCAGGGGGCGTCCGAAGAGCTTCAGCGCCTGAGCCTGGAGTACCTGCAGCTGGCATTTCACCCCGATCAGCAAACCCTGACCGAACAGGTGGAGTCGGTGCTCAGGCGGACGCTGTCCACCAGCCTGGGCCGCCGCGACGTGATTGCACGTTTGCTGGACATCCACCCCCGTACGCTGCAGCGCCGACTGGCCGCGGAAGGCCAGCGCTATCAGGACATCCTGGACAGCGTTCGCAGGGAGCAGGCGCTGCAATGGCTCACCGAGACCGATGAACCCCTGGTACAGGTCGCCGGCCAGCTCGGGCTGGCCGACCAGACCGTGCTGTGTCGCAACTGCCGGCGCTGGTTTGAACGCAGCCCGACCCAGCTCCGGCAACAAGGCGGCCGTTAGGAAAGCGCTGATTGATTCGCACCGCCCAGTTGCTGCCTGCAAACAGGCCAGGCAAGGCGCGAGGAGCGAAGTTTGGTCATTCCAAATGAACGACGAGCACCCATTCGCCGGGAGCGAATTGAAACCGCCGAAGGCGGGCCCACCGGGGGAGGCGCATGGATGCGCCGACTAACGCAGTCTGGCCTGTTTGCAGGCGCAATCCAGACGGAACGGGCCGATTTTCCCGCGATCCTGCGTTGCGAAGCGCGTCCATGCGCTTCGCCCTTCGGGCCGGCCTGCGGCCGTCCGAATACGTTCCCGACGCATTCGTGTCGTGCGCTGATTTGGAATAACCAAGCGGCACTCACTCTGCCTGGGCTCGCGGGAAAACCGGCGCCGTCTCGGCGGTGCGAATAGATTGGCGCTTCGCTAGAAATACAAGTCCAACAATGTAGGGATGAGATCGGGGCCGGATTCCTCCGCCTCTTGCGCGTCGAAGGTCGTCCGACCCTGAGCAATCGCCAGGAAGCGATCGCGTCCCTGAGTCCCGGCGTCACCCTGATGCGGCGCATCTGTCTGCAGGCTTTCCAGCCGGTCTGACATGGGCGGATGGGTGCTCAGTAGATAGCTGAGCCGGCCTTCGTCTGTGGTGTTGACCTCGGCCATGCGTCGCAACACGCTGGACAGCGCGTGGCTGTCATACCCGGCCGACTCGAGCAGCGCGTGGGCACGGAGATCGGATGCCAGTTCGTCCTCCCGTGTCAGTTTGGTGGCCAGTAGCTTGTACAGTCCGGACGAGGTAATCACGACCCGCTCACCCGAGCGGTTGGCAAACTCCAACTTGTGGCTAAGCAAGCGCCCCCACACGCCCTGATGAACCAGCGCTCGCATGTGATGCTGTTGTTCGATATGGGCGATCTCATGAGCCAGTACCGCAGCCAGTTCGGCTTCGGTTTCGAGCAGGTCCCACAACCCGCTGGATAGCAGCACAATGCCACCCGGCACCGCCAGTGCATTAATGGCGGGGTCATCAATCAACGCAAAGCGCCAGGGCAAGGCTGGACGCTGGGACTGCTGCGCCACCCAGCGGCCCACCAGGTTGATGTAGCGCTGACGCCGGCTATCCTCGACCGGCGGGTAAGCGCCTAACAAATGGGCCGCTGCCCGCTCGCCCAGTTCAATTTCCCGGGATTCATCCACGTCATCGCTCAAACCCAGTGCCGTAGCCGCCGCGCCCAGGCGCGAATCCGGATCAAAATGCTGACCGGCACAAGCAGTCAAGAACACCAGCACCAGGGGCAATAGGCGACCGGCGACCACTGAAACGACCCGGAGCAGCCACAGGTTACTTCGGTTCATGGGTCAGGCCTCCGTCTGCAGCAAACCGTCTGGCGTCCTCATCGGAAGCCGCATAGCCCGATACCGCCGCCAACGCGTTGTAGTCGGCATTTGCACGGCCGATCCGTTCCACGTCGATCCCGCGCACCGCGGTCGCCACCGTTAACTCGGAGTCGGCCCCATACGCGCTATCGGACACGACATTCAGGTGATCGTCTTGCTCGAAGACGTGGACATTGAGCAACCGTACCCAGCCGGTCACCGCCGTCGTGCCCGTCGCGGGCTGGGGCAGCGTCACCTGCACCCAATTGCCATCCTGTTCGAGAATCTCGACCACCGTGCCAATGGGCACGGTCCCCAGTCGCTCCGCCCGGAAGCCTGGGTCAGACCGCAGCACATCCGGCTGGATGATTCGCCCCTCTCCGGCGAGCGCGGGAAGCGAACTCGCCGCGGTCAGCATGAGCAAAATTCCAAGTCGTCGCATCACGTTCCTCCCCCCTGCTGGTCAGTTCGGCGCATAGAGTTCCACCGCTTCGGCCCGCCCCTTGACCGTATGCGCCCCCATGGGCGTGAAGCGGCGCTTGGCGTCGCACTGTTTGCGCACGGTATCGGAGACCAACACCGGTGCCAGCCCCTTGGTCAGTCCCTCGATCCGGCTGGCTAGATTGACCACATCGCCAATCGCCGTGTAATCCAGCCGGTCTGCAGACCCCAGAAACCCGACGATGGCCTCGCCCTGGTGCAGACCCACGCCGATGCGGAAAGGCTCCCCCAACTCCTCGGCCCATTCCTGCGAAAACCGCTCGGCCTCGGCGAGCATTTCGCAGGCCGCAGCCACCGCGGCCTCACATTGATGCGCGTCAGCTAGCGGAGCCCCCCAAAACGCCATGATGCCGTCACCAATGAACTTGTCGATGGTCCCACCGTGGCGAAGAATCACCGCAGTCTGGCGTTCCAAATAGCCGTTCAGGGCATTGAAGACCACCTGCGCCGAGCGGGTTTCCGAAAAGGTCGTAAACCCGCGAATATCCGAGAACATGACGGTGACCGGCACCCTCCGGCCAACCCGGGCATCGGCCCGGACATCGGGCATCCCCATGAGCTGACTGACAACCTCGGGGTGCACGAAGCGGCCGAAATGCTGACGAATCGCCTGGCGTTGCTGTCGCGTCACCAGGTAACGGCGAATCAGATCGATGATCAGCACGCTCAGACCAATCAACACCGCGTGACCTAGCGGTAGATACCAGCCACCGACGAAAGCCTGGCGCATGACGATGAGGGTCACCATCATCAGGCCAGCGGTGAGCAACACGCTGACCAGCCAGCGGCGAGCGAGCATGACGCAGGCAAGCGCGCCGAGCACCAGAGCCCACTTCAGACCCCAGAGCATCGGCGCGTCCAGCGAGCGATAGAAATCATCCCGCCACCATCCACGCGCTGCCGTGGCCAGCACGTCCATACCCGGGGTGTGATGCCCCAGAGGCGTGTGATGAAAATCATTCAACCCGGATGCGGTGGCACCGACGATAATGAGTTTGTCCGTCAGGCGGGATGACCACGCATCCTGCCCATTGATCAGCCCCTCATAGACGGTGGCAAAGCCATAGCTGGACCAGCCCGGCGTCCCAGCGCTCCAACGCAGGCGCACAAGATCATCTGCGGGTGCCGCCGAACCCGTTGCAGGTCGCCAATTCTTGACCACCTGCCAGGGCAACGAGGGCACCCACCAAGCCCCTGCTCGCCAGCGCCGTCGGTACTGCCGTAGCAGACCATCCGGGTCCAACGGCACGTTGACCGCACCCACCTGCCCGGGCTGGATCAACTCCCGCACCGGCAGCAACATGGGCGGATGGCTCGCCTGAGCACCTGCAGCCTCCAAACCAAGCTGCGGCGCCAGTGATGCCAGATCGAACCCCGCGGCCACCTGCTCCCGTTCGTTGCGTAGCAACAACAACGGCAGGTAACACGATGGGCAGCCCGCCAAGGTCTGGGCCAGCGCCCGGTCCTGCGCGGGCCGCAACGCGTCGGGCTCGGTCAGCAACACATCCAGCACGATGGCCTTGGGGTCGAACTGACTCAACAATTCGATGAGTTCCGCGTACACCCCCCTCGGCCAGGGGAACCGTCCCAGCACCGGGGCAAGCCGGTTCAGCGATGCATCGTCGATGGTCACCAATACGATGTCCGGATCCGCCGGGTGCTGATAGGCAGCGTGGCGCGTCAGCTGATCCGACAAGCGCTGATCCATCCCCCGCCCCAGCCCCAGCACATGGAACTCCAGGCCGATTAGCAGCAAGGCGGCGACAAGCCAGACCCGCCGGGACTGTACCCAGTTCATGGTCAGCCCGGCTGTCGGGACCTCCCCAGCTCGGCCAGGGCTCGGCGGCGCATCCAGCCGGCCAGCAGGCAGCCCCAGAGCCACAACAGACCCAGGCTGCCCGAACCACCGCCACCGCCGGCCTCATCGTCGTTGCCAATCCCACCCGTCGCGCTGGCGGTCTCGAGGACGGCGTTGACGGGATCCGTCAGTACCACGGTGAACTGCTCATCGGCCTCAACATTCGTGTCCCCGCGCACCGTGACCGAAATCGATCGTATGGTCTGACCCGCCGCAAAATTGAGCTGGCCACTGGTGGCGTCGTAGTCCCCGTCAGCTGTGGTCGCTGTTCCATCCGCAGTGGCGTAGCGAACCGAGACTGCGCGGCCGCTCGGCGCGGAAAGGCTTACATCGAACTGCAGGCTAACCGTGCCGCTATCACCTTCCAGAACGCCGGCCGATGCGATGGACAGCTCTGGCATCCGGTCATCATCCTCAATCAGTCCCACCGCCTCGGCGTCCGCCAAGGTCGCCCGAACCGGCGCACTCAAGGTGACGACAAAGCGCTCATCAGCCTCATCCAGCAAATCGCCACTGACCGGCACCGTCACCGTGGCTGAGGTTTCGCCGGGTGCCAGTGCCAGCGTGCCGCTGCTGCTGACGTAGTCGCCGGCACTGGCAGACGCGCTGTCGTCACTGGTCTGGTAGCTGACCTGAACCTCGCGGCCGCTGGCAGCAGACAGCTGGACCGTGAACTGGGCCTGCGTATTGCCGCTGTCTCCTTCCGCCAAGGTGGTGTCGCCAATCGACAGCGCTGGCAGGGGGTCATCGTTGACGATCGTGCCGGTTACCGACGTGGTGGCCAATGTGGCATTGCTCGCCGAGCCCAGGGTCAATGCCAGCGTCTCATCCGACTCGTTGAGCCGATCGCCCCGAACCGGAACCGCGACCTGCTTGCGCGTCTCGCCTGGCGCAAAGCTCACGCGAGTGGCCACGGATTCGTAGTCACCTGCGGCCTGCGAGGCCGAGCCATCGGCCGTCGCCACAGACACGGCAACCGTCTTGCCGCTGGCTGCCGACAGGTCCAGCTGGAAGACCAGTGAGGACGTGCCCGAATGACCCTCCGAGACCGATGCGCCGGTGGCGCTCAGACTAGGCGCGGCATCGTCATCACGGATGGTGCCCGTGGCGGTCGACGTACCGAGACTGGCACCGCTGGGCTGGCTCAAGGCCAGGGTAAAGGTCTCGTTGGGTTCGTCCCGCGTATCCCCGCGCACCGTGACACCTACGGTTTTTTCGGTTTCGCCGGCCTGGAAGGTCAGCGTGCCGGACCGTGCCACATAGTCACCTGAACTGGCGGTGGCTGAACCGTCTGCAGTGGCGAATCGCACGCTGGCGGTGCGCCCACTGGCCGCGCTGAGCCGGACCACAAACGCGGCATTTCGATCACCGCTATTTCCTTCGGTGACCGACACATCGCTCACGCTCAGCGCAGGGGCCGCGTCATCGTTGCGAATGGTCAACCGCCCGGTGTCATCGGCCAGGGTGGCATGGGTTGGGTTGCTGAGCGTCACCGTCAGGTGTTCATCGGCCTCGTGCCGGGTATCACCCCCTAGCTGCAGGCCAATGGTGGCACTCGCCGAACCGGCCGGAATGGTCAGACTGCCGGAACCGGCCTGGTAATCGCCGTCCGCCGTCGTGGCCGTCCCATCGCGACTGGCCCAGCTCAGTGAGACATCGCGCCCGCTGGTACGGGACAGGCTGATGGTCATCTCCACCACACGACTCCCGCTATTGCCTTCGCCATAGGTGACATCGGCGATGCTCAGCGCAGGCAGGGGATCATCATCCGTAATGGTCGCGGTCGCCGAAGAATCACCAATGGCCGCACCGCTGGCATTGCTCAGCTGCAGCTGGAATTGCTCGTCGGCCTCATCCAGCGCATCGCCACGCACGTTCACGGTGACCGACTTGGCCGTCTCGCCCGGAGCGAACGTCAACGTGCCTGAGCTGCTCTCGTAGTCGTTGTCGACGGTCGTCGCCGACCCGTCACGGGTCGCAAAGTCCAGCGTGACTGCGCTGGCGCTTTCCGCCGACAGGCGAACCTCAAACACCACTGGGCTCAGTCCGCTGTCACCTTCGGCGATCTCCACGTCTGCGACCGTCACAGTGGGCACGCCTTCGTCGTTGACGATGGTGCCTGCGGCAGCCGCCCGCTCCAGACTGGCATTGGCCGGAGAAGACAGCGTAACCGAGAAGGATTCATCCTCCTCACGCACGGTGTCACCCGAAATCTGCACCTCGATGGTCTTGGCCGTCTCGCCGGGTGCAAAAGCCACAGAACCGCTGGCGGCCACGTAGTCACCATCTGCCGTCGTGGCCGTGCCATCGGCGGTCTGGTAACTCACCGTGACCATGCGTCCGCTGGCGGCCGAGAGGCTGACGGGGAACACCAGACGTGAGGTCCCCGAATCACCCTCAGCGATTGAACGATCCTCGATTCGCAGTGCCGGCAGCGGGTCGTCATTGACGATGGTCCCGACGCCTGTTGCATCGACGATTTGTGCGTTCTGCGCCTCGCTGATCACCAGCTGCAGGGTTTCATCGGCCTCGTTGCGCGTATCGCCGGCAACCGTGACGGCCACGCGACGACTCGTCTCGCCTGCAGGAATCGTCAGAGAGCCGCTGGCCGCCGAGTAGTCGGAATCACCAGTCGTCGCCGAATCGTCGCGCGTCGCGAACTGCATGGACACGGCCTGCCCACTGGCAGCCGACAGGCTCACGGTGAAGTTCAGCGTGGCGGTGCCGCTGTTGCCCTCTTCGACCTGTGCGTTGCCTACACGCAACTCCGGCACGGCGTCGTCATTGGTAATGGTGCCATTGGCCGTCGCGGTCTGAATGGTGGCATTCGTGGCCTCGCTGAGACGAACGGAGAACTGCTCGTCCGGCTCGTGGCGGGTGTCGCCGTTGACGGCGACCTGAATCGACTGGCTGGTTTCAGACGGCGCAAAGCTCAGCTGTCCGCTGCGCGCCTGATAGTCACCGTCTGCCGTGGTGGCCGAGCCATCCCGCGTCGTATAACGAACCGTCACCGTGCGACCGCTGGCCGCAGACAGCGTGACCGCCAGCGTTAGCGTCTGCTGCCCGCTATTGCCTTCCGTCACCGTAGCAGCTGCGATGGCCAGGCTCGGCGTCGCATCGTCATCCACGATGGTGCCCGTGGCCCGTCCATCCTCCAGTGCCGCGTTACCCGGATTACTGAGTACCAGATCGAATGTCTCGTCGGCCTCGTCCAGGCGGTCGCCCTGCACGCTAATCTCGATACTGGCCGTAGACTGGCCTGCCGGGATGGTGATCTGTCCCGTCGCAGCCACGAAATCTCCATCCGTGGCCGTGCCCTCCACCGTTGCATAATCGGCCGTCACCGTCTGACCGCTCACGGCAGACAGTTCCACCGTGAATGTCATGGCCGTCGTCCCGCTATGACCCTCGGCCACGCTGACATCGGCCACGCTCAACGTCGGCAAGCCCTCGTCGTTCTGAATCGTGCCGGTGGCGGTGGCCTGATCCAATGTCGCCTGCGCCGGGTTGCTCAGTGTGACCTCGAAGGTCTCATCGGCCTCGTTGCGCGTGTCTCCGACAATCGAGACTTCGATGGTTTTCTGCGTTTCTCCGGCGGCGAAGGTCAGGGTTCCGCTGGCCGCGTTGTAATCCGAGTCTGCGGTCGTGGCGGTGCCATCGGAAGTGGCATAGGCCACCGTGATGTCTCGGCCGCTGGCCGCTGACAGCTGAACGCTGAACTGCAGGTCGCGTGTACCGCTGTCGCCCTCAGCCTGACTTGCATCCGCAATCGACAGCGCCGGTAACGGATCATCGTCGGTGATGGTGCCCGTGGCCGAGTTGGTGGTCACCGTCGCATTGGACGGATCGCTCAGCCCCAGTTCGAAGGTTTCGTCGGCCTCGTCCCGGGTGTCCCCCTGGACCGGCACCGTGACCGTTTTCGTCGTCTCGCCGGCCGCAAAGCTCAGCGTCCCGCTGCGGGCCTGGTAATCACCATCCGCGGTGCGCGCACTGCCATCGCTGGTGGCATATGCCACCGTCACCGCACGGCCCGAAGCCGCCGACAGCGAGACGGTGAATACCGCATTCACGGTGTCGGCATCGCCTTCGGTCACCGTGACATCCGCAACACTCAGCGTGGGTAGCGGATCATCGTCCTGGATCGTGAGCGTGTGTGTGTCATTCGCACCCAGGGTTGCATTGGTGGGCGTGCCCAGGGTGATGACCACTGTCTCACGGCCCTCATCCAGCGAGTCATCGACCACCGTTCCCTGAATCGTGGCCTCGCGACTGCCGGCCGCAATGACGATGGGCGATGCAGTGAAGTTGGAATAATCGTCGCCGGCGGTCGCCGTCCCCGACAGGCTGTAGGGGATCGACACCTCATCCTCGGCGTTTTTATCCAGCGCCACCGTGACGGTCAGCGTGCCGGCGTCTTCCAGAACCTCGCTGGTGGTTTCCGGGAGGGAGACGACCGGTGGGGTGCTGTTCACGCTGGTCTCGACGGTCTTGCTCTGTCGAGTTGTATCCGGGTTCTTCTCCTCGCCCGGATTGTCGCCCACCCCACCAAAGCCGCCTTCAGAGGGCATGGAACTCCCCGTTCCATCGTAGACCTGCCCGCCTTCGTCGGCGTGAACCGTTGCTATCGAGCTCAGCTCACCGCCACTGCCCGGCGCCGTAGCTACGTAATTTAGCTGGATCTCGAAGCCGGGATTCAACTGGTTACCGATGTATGTACAGACGCGATTGGTCTCGCTGCCTGACTCCGCATTACAGGCCCAGCGATTAAAATCGGTGCGTGTAAAGCCCGAGAAAGGGGTCTGGAATCTGACGGTAAAACCGGGCCCCGCCGGCAGGTTGTTTGCGTTCTTGACCGTGGCTGTAAATGCGAGGCCCGCCTCATTTTCCTCGGCCTCTGCAGGCCCGTCGTAAACGCTTAGATCAAGATCGACACCACCGGGATCCCCGACCAGGGATACAAAGATGTCGCCATCGTCATTTGGCCCGGATGCCTGCCATGCCAGGGCGTAGTCCATGAACTGGGAACGGCAGTAGGTGAAGTAATAGGTCCCATCATCCGGCCCATCAACCTGGCCGAAATCTGAGCAGTACTCCCGCACAACGAGCGAAAACGGGAAACCCGCAACAGCAACATTCTGGGCGGCATTGTGTTCGGCAGGGAGCGGGCCGATCGCCGTCAATGTCACGTCATCCGATTGGCTGATACGGCGCCCCATGACCTCGCTCTCGACCCCGGGCAGCGCACTACTTCGCACCCAAGTCAACGTGAAGTCCTCACCTTTGGGAGGATAGTTGTCCACAGCGGAGTTTCCGAAGTTACCCGCGGTGTTAGATTGCGCTCCTTCACGCTCAGCCCTGCCAACGGTCACGACCTGCGGCCCGCTCACCGACGCTACGCTGGAATCGATCGTCTGCAAGTTATCAGGAAGTGTGTAGCTCGCTGGACCAGTCATCCCGTTCTCGTTCGGGATGAGCTGATAGTGGTTCGGCTCCATCACCAGAAGAACGTGATCAGGACTAAGTGACGTCGAAGACTCGGAACTGTCTAAACTATCCGCGCAATCATCCAACGCGTCGTCCGGGCAGATATCCCCCAGGGCGATATCTGGTCGTGCATAGGATTCACCGCCATCGACCTGAGAGACCCGCTGCGCGGCCAGATACTCGCTGCCATCTGCACCAAAGAGTTGCCAACGCACATCCCGGCGGCCGGCACCATCATCAAAATCCCACACAAGCCCGAACACATTGCGCCCGGCTGCCAGGCGCTGCGTCAGCGGGTGAACAGGTGCTCCCGCGCTTTCTGTGGCCACGAGCGTGATGACATTGCCCGTGCCTGCAGCGTCATCGGCGGCGATCTGCCGGACGATAAGTCCGCGGTCGGTGCCTGCGTCAGCCGTGAAGATGGCAGACACCAGAAAACGCCGAATGGGATCGGCCGTGGTATCAAACGCGACGTCCGACGCACGTGTGGTCGTGAACGTACCCGGGAACACCGTGAACTCACCCTGCCCGTCCAGCGGCGCAAGCGTGCTCGCATCATCGGACTGGAACGCGAACAATCGGCCCTTGACCACGGGCACACCTGATCCCGAGTCCGTCCAGGTGACGAGGACCTGATAAGTCTGGGGAAAGCTGCCATCAGAGGCCGTGATCGCCACGCGCGGCTCCGACTGATCGCCGGCCCCATCGGAGTTGACGGCGAATCGAATCTCCTGATGCGTCCAGCCCGGGAAGGTCGTGTCCCCATCGCTGTACTCGATGGGGTTTGCCGTCACCGCATCGGTGATGCGCAGCAAGCCGTAGATGTTCCGGTCGCCGTCGGTATCGCCATCCTGGTTGGGACTTTCCCAGACCGTCACGGTCACCAGCGGATCGACCCGCGTGCTGCCATCGGCGTTGGACCCGATCGACTGCAGCCCGCCCGCGGTCGCCACGGCCGGGGCGGTCTGTTCACCGCCGATGGCGGCATCGTTGGCCTGGTACTGGAACACGATGTACTGGCGCGCCAGTTCGTCACCACCGATGACCAGACAGGGCACCATCAGCGCGGTCAGCGCCAGTCGCTGCAGCCAATGTTTGCCCGAAGACCTGTGACCCGGTTGAGGTTGTACTTGATCCTGACGCATATCCCGCTCCTCCCAGGCGGCCTCAACGACCGCCCCCATGCTGCGTCGCATCGTGCTGCGACGGCCAAAAGCTGTTATTTGACGAAGTACGTCCAACCGATCAGAAAGCTGACGGTGCTTGCACTCACATCGGTCTCGTCCCCTCCAAACTCACCGGGTGTCGGCACGAGGAAGAACGACGAGCTGGATCCGCCCTGGTTAAAGGGCCGGACGCTGGAAAACCGCTGGTAGTCGGATTCATTGGCAAAGGTGTAGGACAAGCCAACCGACAACAGGGATTTTTCGGATGTGCGCGAGAACCCGACGGTGATGTTGTTGTTGTCCCAGGTCGTGATGCCCATGTCGTAGTTGTTATTGTTCAGGAACAGGCTGGGGTCATTCGGCGCCCGGTCGAAGGCCGATTTATCCGTGCGCGCACTTACGTAGAGGGTGTATCGATTGCTGACGCGTTGTTCGATGCCAATGGCGAAGTTGGTCACGCTACGGGCTCTGTCACGAACCTCCAGAACCTCGTCGGCATCGACCGGTGTATTGGCATTGCCCAGCACCAGGTTCTCGGAACGGGCATCGACCACCGTGTAGGGATCAACCTTGTCAAACCATTCTGCGGCCAACGCAAGGCGCGTCTGGCCCAGCAGAAACTCGAGGCCAAAGGCAACGGACATCGGGTTCTCGTATTCGGCGTCCAGGTTGTCCTGGCGGCCGTCGAGCAGCTGATCACCATTGTTGGCCTGGATGGGATTGTTGATGTCCGAGAACACCAGCGAGCTGGACCCACTGCCCGACAGGGACACACTGGGCGTGGTCAGCGTCAGGCCCGCCTTAATCCATTCCCAGTCAGCCGCAACGCCCAGCTTGAGCAGCGCTCGCAAATTCTGGAATTCCACCGCTCGGTTGTAGGCCTGCGTGGCGGCCACATGGGTCACCTGGTTGGCCGCCCGGGCGGTCTGGGCGATGAGTGACGACTGACTGCGGTAGGCCGCATAGGCCGTGGCGCCGACAGACCAGCGATCCGATAGCAGGGTCCCGTAAGACAGGCCGGCCCAGTACTCGCTGAGGTTGCTGCTGTAGCTCATCTGGCCGCGGTAGTCTTCCAGCTGGCCGCTGGATTGCTCGCCAAACGCTGGTTGGCTGTTCCCGCCCGGCATGTCCACCGTACGGCCGCCATAAAGTAAATCCTGGGAGAACTGCAGCCGCTCGGACATTTGTGACCCGCCCGACTGACGGGCGAGCACGCTGTAGCCCAGCTTCACGTCATTGAACAGGACTGTCCCGCTGAGCAGCAGGGGTACCGAGCCAGGCTGCGAGGATTCCAGAGGCCGCCCCGTCTCGGCACCGTCTTCGATGCTGATGGAGCGCACCTGGTAGGCATCGGCGTTGATCGACAGGGTCAGGTCGGGCACGTAGGCCAGCCCGGCCGGGTTGTAGTACGTGGCGCTGGTGTCCCGGACTCCGGCCACCATGGCACCACCCATCAATGCCGAGCGTGTCCCGAACTGGTTGGTCCAGTAGTGGTACTCCTGCGCGGAGACCACCGATGTCAGCCCCAGTACACAAACCCCCATTAGCCAACGGCTTCCGGCCGTCACCCGCATGCAATCAACCATGTTCCGCCCCGCTCCCTTGAAACTGAGCCGCAGCCCCCGCGCGGCTCATTGCGTCTGCTGAACATAGCGCGCGGCCGACGCGTTGCAATCATCCGAGTCGATGAAATCTGCTCCGCGTCTCAGTTCTGTCGCCAATCGACGACAGCCACCGCTGGGCGAGATCGCCGCAACTGCAGGAACAAAGGGCGTTTTTCTGCGGATAAACGGTACGAAATCGGGCTGTTCACCATTTGCTGTTTTGGAGACTCGGTTCACCTGCCCGCAGCGGCTATCTCGAAGGGTTTTGCTGCGATTCCCGCAGCGTGGCCTCGCACGAGACTTGCCTCAGCCGCTGCATCAACCCCTGATGGCGGACCGCCGCGTTGTCACATGCCCAGCCCGTTCACCCCGCAAAACAGCCCGCCATGACTCGTCTACCACCCAAGGCCAAGCGCCTGATTGCCGTTGGTGGCGGCAAGGGCGGCGTGGGCAAAAGTGTGGTCGCCATTGCACTGGCGACGGAATGGGCGCGCCGGGGGCGCCGCGTCGTGCTGGCCGACCTGGATCTGGGTGCGGCGAATCTGCATAGCTATCTGGGCATACATCACACAACGCCGACACTGGCCCGATTCCTCCGCCGGGAAACCGACACGCTGGATGGTCTGCTGGTCGAGTCCGGTCAATCCGGTCTCCAGCTCTTGCGTGGGGCCGATGACGTGCCCGGCCTGGCAACCCCCCAGCACTGGATGAAGCTCAAACTGCTGCGCCACATCCGGGCGATCGACGCCGATGTCGTCCTCCTGGACCTGGGCGCCGGTACAGCCTTTAACACCCTCGATTTCTTCGGCGCCGCCGACCTCGGGCTGGTGGTCACGGAACCTCAACCGGCTGCGGTCATGAACGCGTATGGGTTCATCAAGGCCGCGTTCCACCGCCGCCTGCAGGCGGTGTTCCGTCACCACCCTGCCCTGGCCGATGCCGTGGAATTCGACCTGGCGGCCCCGGAGGATCAGCGCCAGTTCGGTGTCGACTGGCTGCGTCAGATGGCAGCCGATGTCGCTCCCCAGGCCACGGGGCTGATCGACGAAATCGCCCAGGCCTTCAAGCCGGGGCTCATCATCAACCGCAGCCGGCCGGATGATGACAACAAGCTGGTGAACAATCTGCTGACGCTTTGCCGCAACCGGCTGGGACTGTCCATCGAGCAACTGGGCCAACTGCCGGCCAACGATGCCATGCGCCGGTTCCAGTTGAATATTCCAGGCTTTCTGCAGCAACCGACGGCGGTCGATTTACACGCGTCTGTGCAGCGCATCGTCCGCCAGCTCGATAAGGCGTCTGCTGCTCAGCCCTCCACACCGCCTGATCTCAGCGAAGCCGATCAACACCGCCTTCAGCAACTCCTCGACACGCTCAACACCGAACAATTGCAGGGGCGATCACGGGATGCCTGGAAGCTGCGCGTGTTCTTCCGACCGCAGGATGTGATGGCATTGCTGGAGTCGCATGGCCATTCGGCCGATTCGCTAATCCAGAACTGAACCGCACGCCCCCGGCGAACACATCCTCACTCGCCCCGGGGTGACTGGGCCAAAGCCCGGGCCTGGAAGTATTGCAGCCGCAAGCGCCGGGCATGAAAGACCAGATGTCGCCAGACCGGTTCGCTCGCAAAGCGAATTTTGAGATGCCCCATACCCGCGCGAATCTGCTGGGGACGCAGCCCGGCCACCACGTCGATACGCAGCTGACGCCCTGCCTGCATGCCACGGTCTTCGACACGGCTCAGCGAGGCCGTGAGGTCTTCATCCAACACCCGATGGCGGCCTGGCAGCCGCAATGACAGACGATAATCGCCCGAACGAAAGCGCTGGGCATACGACTCAGGGAAATGCCCAACCAGGGCGGCCGAGGGCCCGGTCGGCAGCAGACTGCCCAGGCGGTCACCCGGGTTCTGCCAGTCGCCAGGGCGTAGCGACGGGTCGGGCATGAACTCACCCGCCCGTGCGGCTGATACGGATAGCGCCTCACGTTTGGCCGCCACCACCGCTGCAATGTCACGGGCAGCGCGCCGTCGCTCGCTGGCCGCCTGCGCCGCCACGGGCTCGCCGCCGCGCGTTGCGTCCATCGCGGCCTCGCTGACCTGCACCTCTTGTTGGGCCAGCGTCACGGCGCGATCCAGCTCAGGATTCCGCAGCAGCGCCAACAGGCTGCCCGCCTCGACCGGCCCAGGTGGTGACAAACGCGTGAGCACACCCGCCTCCTGGGCCCTGACGGCATAAGCCCCCTGCACGTCCAGACTGACGGGGAGCGTCAGCCGATGCGGCAACGGCAGGCACAGCAGGCCAAACAGCGCGAGGATCAGCCATGGCCAGCGCCGACGCAGCCACGCCCGCCCGGTGCCAGCACCCTGCGATGGCTTTGACGCCCCGGCCAGCCGCGGGATCACAAACATCAGCACCGCCCCCCAGCCCACGGCCAATGCACCCAGGCCGTAATACCGTGGCAGCAGCATCCAAGTGATGAAGGCAAGGATATAGACCTTGTAGATCAGGGCTGCCACGGCAAACAGCAGTTGTGGCCATCGAGTGATGGCCAGGACCTGTGCGGCCCTGAACTCCCCCCGCCCCAGCGTGCTCATCAGCCGGGACAACGCCACGCTGCTCTGGGCGTGAAAGTTGCGCCGGTACAAGCCATCGCTGAGGGCGAAGTAGCCGTCCAGCTTCATCAAAGGGTTGAGATTGAACAGCAGCGTTGACAGCGTGTTGAACAGGAAGACATGACCAAACAGCTGCTTCTGCCAGGGACTGTCTGTCAGGTGCCAGGCCACAAAGGCACAGAGCCCGATGGTGACGTCGGCCAGCAGTCCGCCCAGACTGATGATGATGCGCTGTGTCCGGGTGGCTGTGAGATCGGCGCGGGAACAGTCCACAAACGGTAGCGGATACAGCGCCACGAACATCATGCCCGCCCGACCGACCCGCACCCCGAAGCGCGTGGCCGCCAGCACATGACCCAGCTCATGGAACAATTTGAGCACCGGCGCCAGCAGCGAAAACGCCAGCAACGCATCCACCGAAAACACCTGATCCAAACTGCCGGTCAGCGCGAACTGGGACTGGGTGGCCATGACGCCGCAGAGCAGCATCAGGCCAGCCAGCATCAGCGCCCCCGGCCATCCATAGGCCAGCGCGGCGATCCGTCGCAACCGAGGCTGATACGGGGCGACCTGCAGCAACGGCAAGCTGAAGAACAAGGGATTGAATCGAGGCCGGCGACGTTTGTGTGCGGCCGTCCTTGCGGCATCGATTTGCGTCAGCATCGACCCGACCGCTGCTGTGTCCAGCGCCTGCGGTCGTTGCCCCGATTGCAGAGCATCGCGTGCCAGCAGGAATTGCTCGGCCTGACGCGGCGGCATATCCATGGCCTGATCGGCTGCCGGGTCCCACAACAGGTAGCGATGCCGCCGGGCCTCCGGCGACAAGCGAAGCGTGGCCTCGGCTAAAGGGGCAGTCCGAGGTACTTCCATGCGGCCAGTTGCAGGTATTCGATCGCCGGTCGGGTCCAGACATAGATGCGCGGCCGTCGTGGACCATCTAGCCGCGCGAAGCCGGTCAAGCCCTTGAACAGCAAGTCATCGCCTGGGGCTGACGGCCCCGGTCGTTCGACCGCTGCCAGCAGCTGTGTGATCGACTGCCCATCAGGCTGGCTACGCGCCACCGGGTGCGTCAGAACGCGAATCGGAAACGCCTGCCCGATCACGCCCCGGACCACGAGATCCCCCGACATGCCGGGCTCGACCTGCGCCGCGTCTGCTGCACCGAGGTCGATGAGGACATGCATGTCGGACCCGAATTGCAGTTCAGCCACGAAGTCGCCCACCGATTTCAGGGCGCCGAGCTGATCAGGCGTCAACACATCGGCAATGCGTCCATCCGCGGGCGCTCGAATCTCGAGTTCCTGAAGCCGGCGTTGCCCCTGCTCGACCTGCAGGGCGGACACGGCCTCACGTTGCTGCAGGATCCGATATTCCCCGTAATCACCACGTGACAGCGCTTCCTTGGCATTGAGCGACTGCAGCATCGCATCCAGCGAGGCCTGCAAATCGGCCTCGATGAGTTCGGGTGCGGTCATGCGAGCCAACACATCACCGGCCCGCACCTGATCACCGACACCAACGTGTAGCGCTGCCAGCTTGCCGGCCTGCGTCGCAACAATCACCTGCGAGTCCGCCGGCACCAGCGTCGCAGGCGCCCCCACTTCCATCGGTATCGGCCAAAGCAATACAAGGCCGAGAACTGCGAGGACGCCAGCCAGGCCGCGACGCGACCGCAGGCGACCGACCAGCGATGCGCGCGGGGCCGCCCTGAGGCTGAGCAAATCGACCAGCTCCAGACCTGTGGCCTCGTCCACATCCGCGGCGACAAACAAGGCCACCCCAGACCCCGCGGGGAGGAACAAGGAGAAACCCGACAGGCCGTGCTCCTCCAGCAGCAACCGCTTGTCGAGTTCCGACGGCTCATCCCCCCAGGTCTGGCTGGATCGCAGGCATCGCTGGCCCTGAGCCACGAGCTGCGCGACGAACACGTGCAGGCTGTCCTGGAGCTTGCCGGTATTCTCGGCCGTGAGCTCGCACCACAGCACCCGGTCGCCCCGGAGCTGCAGCAGGCCGACGCCGGGCCAGCCGGTCTCACGCCCAAGCGTCAGCCGCATCTCACCCAGCCAGGCGCGGGGCCGCCCCGGCGTCTGCCGCATCACCGCGCGCAGACGATCCATCACCGCCCGCCCGCTGCCAGCTCGCGAGTCTGCCGACGATTCCACGGGTGGCACTTGTGCGGTTGGCAGGGACCCAGCAGCAAGCCGCCGACTAGCCTCGGTGTAGCGTCGGATCAAGGCGATCTTTCCAGCGGCGGTGCCGGCGGGTCGCAGTACCCAGACATGCGACAAAGCGCCCAGTGCGGAGACCCGAAGCAGCCAGAACGCCCCGGATTCGATCAGCTCCGGGCGCGCCTTGCTCTCACGCCCCGCCAGGCCGTCAACCGCGGCAATAACCGCCGCGGATTGCAGACCGAGAATCGGCTGGTAGCGGCCTTCTGCCGTGCTGCCAAACAACGCCACGAACGCATCATCCATGCGCGCCGGCCCCGCTGCGCCGGAGTCCGGCAGCTCATCAGCAGGCAGCGCTGGTGCGGGTTCAGGTCTGGATGGCACCAAAGCGGTCTTCGTAGACTTGAATCGAGCGCGCGAGTACCGCGGCCAGCCGTTTGGCCGCGTGTGGGTTGAGCACCATCCGGTGCGTCAACGTCACGTCCAGTTCGCCGTCCTGAGGCATGCCTTTCCAATTCTGATGCAGCCCGAACAGCAGAAAGAACTCCTCGCGGGTGGCCGTCGCCGTCGCGATGTTGGCGTAGGTGCTGACAATGCTGCTGTCATCCCAGTTGATCTTGACGCCATCCACGCTGGCGCCCCCTTCGGGGTTGGTTGGTGCTTCTTCGCTCACGCATCGACTCCTTGACTTGCGTTGAATTGACTTGGCCGGGACTAGGCCGCCTGCGGCACAGCAGACTCGGCCGGCGGCTGGGCGGCGCCCTGGGATGCACCGGTTGCATCGAGCAGCTGCCGCAACATGGCGTCCAGCAGATAGCGATCCAGTGCAGATAAATCACTGGCCAGCGCGGCTCTGATTTGCTCGATCAGCGCTTCACCCGCCAGCCCGGTCATCAGCGCGCCCGACATCTCCACCGATGCGAGCTCAGCCAGCAGCAGCGCCAGCGATTGATCGGAGGCCTGTGACGCAACCTGGTCTAGCAGGGCCTCAGTTCGGTTGCGGAGCAGCTCGGCCATTGAATCGGCAAAGCCATCATCAGCGGAGCTGTCGGATGCATCTGGATCGAAACCGAAGCGGCGTTCGCGCTCCTCCAGCGCCCCGCCGGTCACATCGTTGACCTGGCTGATGGAAAGCACATCCTGCGCCCCCAGACCCGGGAAGTTCACGGTCACGACGTCCAGGAACCGTTCGGCGTCGAACACGCCGACCGAGTCATCCGCGGCAAAGTCCGCAACCATGTAGATCGCGGCGGAATCTCCGGCTAGGTAATCCTGCTCGGTATTGCCAAAGAACTGATCCGGCCCGAGCCCACCAATGATGATGTCGTTGCCGGCACCGCCAATCAGGATGTCGTTGCCGCCCTGATCGAATGGCAAGCGACTTTCAAACTGCAGTTGCTCTTGCTGAGGCTCGCCAGTGCGATCGATTTGGTAGTCCCGAGTGACGATGAAACTGTCACCTGCGAGCAAATCCTGACCCGCCTGGCCGTCCAGCCGATCCGCGCCGAATCCACCCAGCAGCAGGTCGCGGCCGTCTCCGCCAAGAATCACATCATCAAACCCCAGATCGGACCTGACATCGGCCAGACCCTGAACCCGCTCGACCAGACTGGCGCTTGCATCAACGTCGGTTAGCGGCATGAATTCAAGGCTGGATAAGTCGCCGATAAGAATGTCATCGGATTCGGAGCCGGTGATCTCGTCTGCGCCACCCTGGCCCATCAGCACCGAATCGCCGATGCCGGTCGACGACAGGCGATCCGCCGCCCCATCGTCGGCCGCCAGATTCTCGAAGAACACGGCGTCGGTCCGGTTCACAAAACCCACCCGGGCGTCGTCACCAATACCGAGATCCTCACCTGCCCCGACCTCGATCTGATCCGATCCGGCCCCGCCCAACACGATGTCGTTCGCGGCACCCGCATCGATCACATCGTCGCCAGAGAGCCCGGAACTCAGCGTTGCGACCGTCGCCTCGCTAACGTTCGTGGCCGCATCCAGCCGGGCCAGGTCGCCGGTGATGATGTCGTCGCCCCCGGCGCCGCGCACGGTGTCGCCCCGCTCACCGGCGATGATGATGTCGTGGCCGTTGCCGGTCTGAATCGAGTCCGCGCCCCCGGCCGTATTGGCGAGCGACTCAAGCTGTTGCCACTGGCCCCCGGCGAAATGCAACGAGGCGCTGTCTCCGAGGACAATGTTGTTGCCGCCAGCTGCGCTGATGTCATCACCAGCCTCGCCGCCGAGCAGGATGTCATGACCGCTGCCGGCCTCGATGCGGTCGGCATTGCCCTGGGCGCTGGCAACGGAATCCACACGGGTCACGGCATCCAGAATTCGGATGCCATCGACATCGGCATGATCGCCGATCAGCAGATTCGAGCCGTGAAGATCGCTCAGCGTATCGGGCTGGCCATCGGCACTCCCGCCGCCGACCAGAATGTCACGCCCCATGCCGCCGACAAGCGTGTCGGCGCCCTGAAGATCGGAATCCACCGCTGCAGCGCGCATGCGTTCGATGGCACCGCTGGAGGTGACGTCCACCTGAGCGAAGTCGCCGATCAGTAGGCTGGCGGATGCACCCCCCGTCACCTGATCCGACCCCGCGCCGCCCAGCGCGAGGTTGTTTCCCCGACCTGTGATCAGCGTGTCGGCGCCGTCATCCACTTCGGCCAGTTGTACCGTCAGCGCCGTGCCAAAGCCGCCGATCAACTGCTCGGCGGCGATTTGCTGGCCCGAGCGATCGATGATGTCGAAAACCCCACCGGTGAGGATGTCGTCACCGGTGCCACCATGAACCAGGTCATCGCCCAACCCGCCCATCAGCAGGTTGTCTCCCCGCTGACCGTAGAGGTGGTCGACACCGCTGCCACCCAAGATGACGTCATCGCCATCGGCACGGGCCATGGTGTTCAGCGCACGATCCTCCGTTTCACCGCTGTCACCCAGCGACTCTGAATAGCCGTACACGGTATTCGCGCCATCGCCCAGCACGATGAGATCCGCACCGGCCCCGCCCTCGACCAGAACCTGATCAGCGGCTGCGCGAATCACATCGTCCCCTGCACCGGCAAAGATCTGCAGCGATTGAGCCTGCGCGGTGGACGTAATCCGGTCGGCACCACCGCCGGCGAAGACCGTGTGAGATCCGCCACCAAGGTTGATCTCGTCTGCCGCGGCCCCAGCCGTGTTCTGGGACTGCACGGTGAAGTCCGCCATAAAGGCAGCCATCGCATCCGCGTTGTCGCCGCCCTGCCGTAGGGCCGCACCCGAGCTGCTCCCGGTATCGGCCATCAAGTCGTTAATCAGCTGCTCGGCTGCCGACTGCGAGAATCCACCGCTGGCAAAATTCGCGAGAAATGCATCGCGAAGCTGGTAGTCCTCTGCCCCGAAAACGACGGTGTTGCCGCCGCTGGCATTGATGATGTCCGCGCCGTCGCCGCCAAAAATCCAGTAGGTGCCGGTCGCACCCTCGGGGATGCTGATGCGGTCGCTCCCTTCGCCGGCGAACACCACATGGAATCCATCGCTGGGCAGCACGAGCGTGTCCGTACCCTCGCCGGTCGCGACCAGCGTCGACAAGCCGGACGCCCCGGACAAATCGATCAGGTTATTGCCCTGACCCGCCGGAATGAACAGCGACTGGGTATGGTCTGGCAAGGCGAAACTGCGGGTTTCACCATTGTTGTCGTAGCTGACCTGTGAGCCGTTAACCACGATGGACTCATCGCCATCGGTGGTGATTTCCGACAGGGCGGAGGCCGTACTGGTCCCGACATTCAGGTTGACCTGACCGCTGGAACCATCACCCGCCATCGTCGCAAACTGCTCCGGCAAATCCGCACCACCAAAGGTCTCCTCAATCGTGGGCACCGTAAAGATCGGGCCATCAAAGGTCAGCGGGCCAAGGATGGCCTCGTACACGGCATCGATGTCGATCAACAAATCGCCGATGAAGGCGATCTCAAGAAACTCCAGAAGATCGGGCGAGGATTCGAGGACGAACTCCGCCAACGCAAGAATCTCGGGAATGCGCAACTGGCCATCGTCGTTCGGGTCGTTCAGACCGGCTGAAAGCGCCAGCTCGCCATCAATGCCGCCGAAAATACCGGCCACCGGCGTACCAAAAGCCGGGATCACGTAGTCACCGGAGAACGCCAGATCCAGCAAGCTGCCGTCACCGCTGTTGATGAACAGGCCATCGAGCAGCCGGATCGGGTTGTAGCTTTCCAAAAAGCCGCTCACGCCCTGCAAGTCGTAGCCGACGTTGAAGCCGAAGAAACCCAGCAATGAGAACACGCTGGGACTATCGGCCACCGCCTCGACCAGATCGCCTGCCAGCGAGCCGAAGCCCAAGGGCAAGGCATCGGAGATCAACTCGGCCGCCTGCGCTCCGGGATCCCAGTCAATGGCCATGTCGATGAGCGAAAACTGCACATCAACCAGCGCCACATCCTCGAAATTGCCCAGCAACAAGGCCAGTGCATTGCTGGGGTCTGCCAACAAAGGAATGGTCAGCAGCACGCCCCCGTTACGCTCACCGAACTCGCCAAAGGTGTTCTGGGTTCGCGCGGTTAATATCCCGTCGGACAGGCCCAGACCGGAGGTGGTCACCGACCCCTCGGCCAGGGCCTGACCACTGGGCAGCAAATCGAAATCACCGAAGATGAAGTTGCCGCCATCGGCGGCGAACTCTATCGCCAATTGGCCGATGTCTGCCGCGATCTCGGCGACTGTCAGCGGTGTCCGGATGATCGGGAACGCTGCGCCCAGGGCATCAATCGCGAAGCTGATCGGCGGCACGCTGATCAGTTCCAACAACCCGGCGATGGGCTCCAGATAGGAGATGATGGGGTCGAGGACTGGAGCGATCAGCGCCTCGTAGAGCTCATCGAGACTGATGCGGACATCACTGAACTCCAGCGCATCGATGACGAACAGGTCATCGGCAGCCGTGTCGAAGGTCGCCTGGAAGATCAGATCGGTGGCGACCTGGGGCAGAATCGACACGCCGCCCAGCTGGACGGAGCCGCCGGTCAGCGGGTTCAGAATCTGCGCGCCCAGCTGCAGATTGACATCGACCTCGGCCGAAAAATCAATATCGACCAGCTCGCTGACAATGATTTCGTGGACGCGGACCGTGTTCTCGAAGCCGACGACCGATTCATTCACCGTCCCGGCAGCCCGGATGATCTCGATACCGCCGAAATCGCGTTCCTCGACGGTACCTGCGGAGCCGAACAGGTCGACCTCCATCGCAGCCACCAGCTGAACCACGCCTTCTTCACCGTTCTCGAAGTCTGGCGGCAGCACCAGCTCTCCCTCAGCAAGCTGGTCCTGGCTTGGCACGGCAACCGCACTCAAACCCAGGACTTCGGCCAGCGTGAATGAGCCCTGGAACGTGTTGGCATCCACCGAGAAGGTGACGGAAATTTCTTCCTGATCCGTATCGTTCAGCAGGAAGAAGCCCTGGCTGTCGATACCGAAACCGATGTAGGCATCGAAGCTTGCCGCCAGATTAATCGCCGATCCCTCTTCCAGCTCGATCTCGAATCCGGGAATGCCGAAATCGAACCCGATATCCAGGGCTTCGTTGAACAGCTCGCCCGAGAAGCTGAACGCACCGTAGATGAACGAGTCGGCCGTGCCGCCGCTGGTGTCCAGAAAGGCCTGGATATATTCGACATCCTGCGTACCCAGCAAGCTGTTGAACTGGTCGTTCATGAAGCCGGTGAGCAGGTCGACCGTGGTCGGCAGGTTGCCGTCGGCATCCGGCATGGTGGCCAAGGCGATGGCCGGGTCCAGGATCGCCGCACGGATGTCGTCAAAAATCGTGACGGCTGATGCCAGGTTGCCACCCACGATCGGCAAGCTGAGGTCGCCAAGAAAACCGCTGATCGCAGATTCCACCGAACCCAGCAATGAATCGACGCCGTCGAGAATCGTACGTGGATTGTTGAGCACCTCCAGCACGTTGAAATCGCTGAAGAACTCGCTGAGATCCGGCAGGTTGAACGACAGGCTGTCTTCGCCCAGCCCCTGACCCTGGGCCAGGTCGACCAGCACACCTCCGAAAATGTCTGACAAGTCGGCCGAGGCCAATCCCGCGAGGCTTTGTGCGCCATCGGTCGCGATCAATTCGGCCGCGACAAACAAGCCATGCTCGGCCGCATCGAACAGCCCGAGGCTATCGGCCAGCGGGATGGCGGCATCGATGCCGACACTGGCATCCATCTGCAGCAAGTCGGTCAATTCGGAGATGACGGTACCCTGGCCGGTCAGCAAGGCATCCAGATCAAGCTGTCCTGAGAATGCGTCGCCATCAATATCGCCAAAACTCACCGCGATGCGCGCCGGGGCACCTGAACCGTCACCCGCCCCGATCAGGGCGTGACCATCAACCACAGCGGCTTCCAGCGGGCCCAAACCCAACAGGATGTTCAGATCCGGCACCCCAGCCGAAAACTCCACCGACAGGCTGGTCTGCTCGGTGTCGATGAATGCCCGGATCGGCGATTCGGCATCATCCACAGCGCTGTCTTCGCCGCTGCCCTCCTCCATCGCGGCTCCACTGGTGCGGCCACCGGCAGCGGCCGCGCCACCTGCTGCAACAGCGCTGCTCACGAGCAGCGCCTCGTCGGTGGCTGGTGCCTGCTCCGGCGCCAGCAGTCCGCTCAGATCCAGACCAAAGGACAAGTCCAGCGCCACGGTGGCATCCACCGCCAGCGCAGCCTCGCCCCGCGTGTCCGTCATGTTCGAGATGAAATCGGCCACGCCCTCGCCCAGCGTGCTCTCCAGCGCGCCACCCAGCAGCGAGACCAGATCCACCGACAAGGGCACACTAAGGCTTTCGCTAATGAAGCTGAGATCCAGATCAACAGCCAGAATCGAGGTCTGGGCATCGAATGCGAGCCCGACCGCGGTGTCGCCGAACACGCTGCCCAGAGCAGCCTCCAGGCTTTGCAACGTCACCTGCTCGCCGGCATCCAGCTGGTCCAGCGCGCTGACGAAACCGCTGCTGAAATCCAACAGATCCAGCAGGTTGAATCCGAGAATCGGCAGGTCGGTGGCCAGGAACTCAAGGTCTTGCGCCAAGCGATCGGTCACCGCCTCCAGCACGTCGGCCATTGCCGCCAGGACATCGATGACCTCGCTGGCATCGAAACCTTCCAGCAAGGCATGGTCGAGATCGCCGGCCCCATCGGTTGCCTCGGCTGTCGTTGCATCCGGCTCCGATGCCACCGTGAAGGTGTCGGCGACCAAGGGCGCACCCGACCATTCGATTGGCGCGGTCGATGCCCCCGTCGCGGCCTCGTGCGTGCCGAAGGCGTCCGCGACAGGCGCCAGCGTCAACTGAGCCGCCGCTGGTTTGTCACTCGCGGCCTGCTCCGGTGGCGATTGATTGCTAAGCGGGGTGCCGGTCGTCGAATCTGACACCGGTGCCAACGTGAGCGACACCGGTTTACCCGACGATCCGCCCACCTGCGTCGCCTCGCTCTCCGGGGAAACCGCAAGCTCATCCGGGGATTGCGACCAGTGATCGGCCGTCAGCACATCGACCACGGGATCCAGCGCGCCCAGGGAAATCGGCTCGCCGGTGAGCGGCGCTGAATGCGCGGTGACCCCCGGCTTATCGCCCCCATCCAGAGCGGCCATCAGCTCCTGGGCAATGGCGTCATTGTTGCGGAACGCCGTGTCCTGCAACTGCTGCAAGACAAAGGCATCCAGTTCAGATTCGAACGCCACCGTGGCGGCTTCGAACGACGCCAGCCATTGGCCCGCTCGTCCCAGTTCGGCCGCATCTGCCGGGACTCCGGTCATCGACTCCGAGGCCTGCGCATCGCTCAGGCGAGCCGACTGCACGGCATCAGTGGCTGCGAGTTCGTCCGATTGTGACCATGCCCAGTCAAACGCGTGGCCCGCCGTGTTCTGATCGGGCGCATCGGGAATCACGTGGTCGAATCCCAGCCCCCCCGAACCCAAATCGATGACCGCATCCAGCAGAATGCGGGGCTCCATCGCCACCAATCCATCCTCGACAGCGGTTTCAGTTGCGCCAGCCTTTGTCATGCTCATACCCCGACCCCGCTACGCCCAACCTGCCCGCCCAGTCCTGCCCGGCTCATCGGGAAAAACTGCCGGCCAAGGTCTCATCCGAGACCGCATGCGCCACGGGCTCCGCAATGGCGTCACGCGCGATCATGCGGCATCGCATACCGGGGAAAACATCCGGTCCGCTGAGTTCGTAATACACCCGCATGGTGTCCGAGGACGTGTCGGCGACAGGAGAGATGTAGTCAAAGCGGGGCTCAACAACGGCGGGATGGCGCGAACCGGCGAGCACCACATACTGGTGCGGCTGGCGACGCAGCTGTTCGACCATCGCAACCGGCGCATAAACCTCGACGCGCATGGGTTCGACCACGATGAGTTCAGCCACAGGCGCACCCTCGACCGCCTCACCCGCGTGGAGTAGCGCCTCGCTGATCATGCCTGCGGCCGGTGCACGAATTTCACTTTTCTGGACGACCAGCGACATCCGACTGGCTTCAGACTCGGCGAGTTGGAGGGATTCCCGCTCACGCTTGAGCTCCTGACGGGCAATCCGCAGCTCAGCCTCGGCCTGCTCATATTCGACAGGCGAAATCACGCCCTGCCGAAACGCATTGGTGGCACGCTGGAACTTGGTGTCCGCTGCCTCCACCCGAGCCACCGCCGCCTCCAGTGCCCCGCGTGCACGCGCCTTGACGCGAGCCGAATCCAGATCGGCCGATGCGATATCGGCATCGATTCTCGCAATCAGCTCGCCCTGTTCGACGTACTGACCGGGCTTGACCAGCACCTCAGCGAGCACGCCCTCGATGGGCGACGCCAGCTTGATGGTCTTGGACGGATGGATTGCGCAATCCATGCCTTGACCCGCCCGCTCCGCCGCCTGCGCTAAGCCCGTCACGGCTCCCCAGGCGAGCAACAGCCCACCCATTCCTGCCCACCGCCTTACGCTCGTCATGGCTAGAACATCACCTCGATGGGTTCTCCGATGAGGTAGGCCAGCCGGACCCAGGTAGTGAGAAACGCATAGCGAGCCTGTTCTGCACGGGCCTTGGCCAGCTCCAGCTGCAGCGAATGCCGCAGCACCAGCATCTCGGTTCCGAAGCCTGTTCCAGCTGCTTTTTCGGCACGCTCGACCAAGGCCTCGCTGGCTTCGATCACGGCGTCGGCCTGGGCCAGCACGGCATGCTCAGCCGCCAGCCTGGGCATCAGCGTGGCCACCTCGACCTCGATCTCGCGGAGCAAGTTGGCCTCGCGCAGCACGGCCTGGTGATACTGGCTTCTGGCTTCCCGACTCGTGTAACCGCGGCCACTCGCATTGAGCAGTGGAATCGCAAGCCGCAGTCCGATCGTGTTGTCAAACGTCTCCGAACCCCCTCCGAAACGACTGGCCTCACGATCCTCATACTCACCGCGGAAAAAACCGTCCAGCGTGGGCACCAGTTCGCTGGCACGTTGCTGTTTAAAGCTTCGCAACGCGCCCAGTGTCTCCAGGCGTTGCAGGTTCACCCGAGGGTTGTCGGTCAGTGCTTGCCGGATCAACGATTCGACAGAGCCGCTGTCGACTAGGCGGTGCACCTCCTCGCTGACCTGCACCGGAACCAGCTGGTCAATGGGGTGGCCGGCCATTCGGCTCAACTCAACCAGCGCCATCGAGTACTGGGAGGACAGGCTGATCTGTTCGGACTGGGCCGCACCGATTTCGAGGGCGATGAGGTCGCTGGCGTCCCCGGTTGCGAAACCCGTGTTCTCCAGCTTCTGTTCGTTCTGCTCCTGCTCACCCAGCAGCTTCAGTCGCTGCTCGACGCCATCGAGCTGCGCTTTCTTCTCCAAGGCGCGTAGATAAGCCGTCACCAGTGTGTAGACCACCTCGTGTGACTCGGCCACCAGTGCAGCACGAGACGCCGCGCGCTCGCCCTCCGCAATATGCAGTCCGCGAATACGGGCCAGATCGAAGATGGGTTGCACCAGCTCCAGCTGCGCCACCAGCGTCTTGAACGTTGCGTCGCCCTCCTGAAACACCTGGTTGTCGGTGTTGATCACCGACTGGTCTACCTGGGCAAACTCGGTGGATGCGGTGATGCGGGGCAGATAACTCCACACCGCATTTTTCTTCGCGTAGTCCGCCTCGACCACCTGCTCCCGTGCGGCAGCCAGCGAGACGTCACGCTTGAGGGCCAGCGCGATGGCACGCTGAATCGATACGCCAGACGTGATCGGTGACCAGGCCTGGTAGGTTCCCAGCAGATGCAGATACGGCTCGGAGCGGATCAGCTGCTCGTCGGCGTCCTGCAATTGGCGCTCGACAATCGCGGGGCCGTCGGGGTCGGCGTGCTGAGCCGATGATGCGATGTCACCGCCTGCCCCCGTATCCTCCGCGGCCGACACATAGTCGACAGGTAACGAAAACGAGAGCACTCCGCAGATCAAGCAAGCCTTTCCCCAGGGCATCGCTGACGATCCTTTGCATTTGTAGGTGACGCCAAGGACGCTACTCCAAAGGATGTGAAAGCGAGGTCAAGTGCGACGAGATATTGACGCAGGCCCCTCAGAATCGCCCTCCACCCTATCGATCGACAGGTGACGGCCTGCGCGCGGGGCTTACACTGCGGACACACTTGTTGTTGATGCCAAACACCTGATGACCGCAAACGATCACGCCGCTTCTGATACCTGCTTCACCCTATCCGTGGACAACCGGGTCGCGCATATCCAGCTTTGCCGCCCCGAACGACGCAATGCCATGACGCTGTCGTTTTGGGATGAGCTGCCGCGACTCGTCGAGCAAATCGAAGTGGACGGCAGCCTGCGGGCGATCGTCCTGTCATCCACCGGCCCGCATTTCTGTGCCGGCATCGACCTGGCCGTATTCCAGCAGATCCAGGCCGATAGCGAACAAGGTGGGGCCTTCGCGCTGTATGAAAAAATTCGACTGATGCAGTCAAGCCTAAGCTCGCTGGAGCGCTGCCGCCTGCCGGTGCTGGCCGCGATTCAGGGCGGTGCGATTGGTGGTGCGGTCGACCTGCTCACCGCCTGCGACCTGCGCTACTGCTCCGCGGGCGCCTTCTTCACCATCGAAGAAATCAATGTTGGCATGACGGCAGATGTGGGCACCTTCCCCCGCATCCTCAAACTGCTCCCGGAAGCCGTGGTCCGCGAACTGGCTTATACCGGCGCGCGACTCACGGCCGAGCGCGGCGAGCGGCTGGGCTTTGTAAATGCGGTCCTGCCCGACCACGAGGCCGTGGTCGCCCATACGCTGGAAGTTGCCGCGGAGATTGCCCGCAAGGCCCCCCTAGCCGTGCATGGCAGCAAGAAAGCCATCACCTGGGGTCGCGACCACTCCACCGAAGACGGACTGCAGCAGATTGCGCTGTGGAATGCCGGCTCTTTGAGCTGGCGAGACATTCAGGAAGCCATCGCCGCACGCACGCAAAAGCGTCCTGCCGAATTCTCCGACCTGCCGGGGAAGCGAGACCGGCTGGGATCGTGACCGTCAGACCGGGCCCCATGCAATACCGGCGGGCACGCCATCGGCTCCCGCCACCGGACCCGGCGTGGAGGAAGGCCGGCGCCACGCGCGCCGACTCGCAATCAGCGATGATGGCGCCTGCACCTGCACGCAGAGGAAGCGCCTGATGTCCCGAGCTGCCGTCGCCATTTACGGACTGGTCTGCTACGCGATTTTTCTGTCTGCTGTCGCCTACCTCATGGGTTTTGCAACAACGCTCGCGGTGCCCAAGTCGGTCGATGACGGCCTGGTGAGGCCCTGGCCAATCGCCCTGGGTATCAATGGTTTGCTTATTGCTTTATTTGCGGTACAGCACACGGTCATGGTCCGACCAGGTTTCAAACGCGTGTTCGAACGCTGGCTCCCAAGGGCCTGCGAGCGCTCCACCTTCGTGCTCGCGTCCAGTCTGGTGCTGTTGCTGCTTTGCCTGCTGTGGTCCCCGCTGCCCGGCACGCTCTGGTCGATCGATCACCCCTGGCTGCGCGGGCTCTTGTGGGCGGGTTGTGGCTTTGGCTGGGGGTTGGCACTGCTTAGCACCTTCCAGTTTGACCATTTCGGCTTGTTCGGCCTGCGCCAAGCCTGGGAGTACCCGCGCGGCTCGCAGGAAACCTCAGCGTCCCAGTTTGCCGTGCCATGGCTGTACCGCTGGGTGCGCCACCCGATGATGACCGGGTTTTTGATCGCGCTGTGGGTGATGCCCGACATGAGCACCAATCAGGCTTTGCTTGCGGGCGGGTTTTCGCTCTACATCTGGCTGGGCACCCTGCACGAAGAACGCGGGCTGATCCGTGAGTTTGGTGACAGTTACCGACAGTACGCCGCAAGCACGCCGCGGTTCTTCCCCCGCATCCTCCGATAAAACCCGGCGTAAGCGGCCGGGGGACGCGCTCCGGAACTGACTTAGCATCGATGCAGCCATGCCCTGTCCACACGCCACGACCTCCGGGCGAACGGACACAGGCTTGGAGGCCGCGCGGCCAATCTGCTTCGCGCCCCAAACCCACGCAATGATTCGTGCGCCTTCCCTGCCGAAGCCCGGCTGATCGCGCGAGCAATGGCCGCGCGACACCTCGAATCTACGAACGCACCGGAAACGGTACGGGCATCTCGGGGTGCAGGGTGTCTACTAGCGGGACCACACCGGGCTCGGCGCGGGCATAGCCACCCAGCCAGTCCGTCACCCATTGGGGATCGCGCTCGCGGCGCGGATTGTGGCCAGGCAGCGCCGCACGAAACAAGAAGGGGAAGACATAGCTGACAAAGGCCCACATCCATTGGGCCAGTCGCAGCCGCGACCGGACGCGTCCCCATCGCCCTTCTTTCTTGAGAATGACCTTGTAGCCACGCATGGCGAATCGCATCACATCGAACGAACCGTGAAATACGCCCAGCATTCGTGCCAATCCATTGATGAACGTCGGCTTAAACAATGCGCAGTAAACGTCGTAAGCCACTCGCTTGTGCTCGGTTTCTTCCACCATGTGCCACAACACGAATGACACGGCACGAGGGTCAGCTCCAGCGAACAGCTTGATGCGCTCCTCGATCAACCACTTGGTCACCCCCAGCGTCATGGACTCGAAGCCCGCGGTGTAAGCCATCCGCGTGCGTAGAGACCGCCGGGAGAGCTTCGCGTAGGAGGCCTTCATCTGCTCCTCGACGGCCGCCAGTTCCGGGTAGCGCTTACGTTTGAGCAGCGCGTTGAACCGCCGATGCGCCTGAAAATGATGCTGTTCCTGGGTGTTAAACGCCCGCCCCTGCTCCTTGATATCGCCGTCATCCAGCCGTTCCACCGCCGCGCGCATGGTGCGGATCAGAAATGGCTCCAGGTACGGCATGGTCAAGGACGCACCATTGAGCATCGCCACCAGCTCGGGTTCGCCTGGAATCCATTGGGGATCCAAGTCCTCCGGGAATTCAAAAGGAATCTTCCTGGGTTGCGGGACCGGATCGGACGCAAGCAGATCCGGGGCTGTCTCGATTTCGTTCATCTGTCGTCTCCTCTTATGCCCGTCATCGTTGGCCGGGCGCCTGGCTGGCTTCGACGGTCGCATCCAAAACCTCGACGCAGACCGGGGTGCCACCTGAGCACCCTGACGCCTCTGAAGGGCGTTGATCGTCCCGGCGCTCCTCACGGCGGCGATGACTTAAGATTAACGACGTTAATTTAATACCGTCAACTTTTTAGGGACCCAACAGGGGTGGCATCGGCATACGTCTGGTACGGCGGGTGCTCGATCAGGAGAACCGTAGATTCGAAGGGGCCTTCGACGGTGCAGCCGGCGCTGCGGGTAACCGACGGCTCGCCCTCGCCCGGGATGTCCAGAGGCTCATTGTCCAGCCCGACGATTCAGCCGATGAAGGCCAGCGGAGCGTCCGACGCTGCGCCAAGGATCAGCCCGGCGTCGAAAGAGCTCGCGGCAGCCACGCCCGCCCCGACCAAGCTGCAGGCAATTTCATCAACCGCTGCGACCCCAGCGCACACGAAGAACGCGAAGAACGCGCCGATCTGCGTATGGAAACCATCAAAAAACGAGGCAATTCCGCTCACCGCGGTCGTCATGGCAAGCAACGATAGCCGTGGGCGCAACGCAATCATTCGCTTGACCGACGCACAGGAGGGGTTTAGCCTGGACGCTATCATTGATAGCGTCGGTGATGCCCATGGCCCAACTCATTGTCAGAAACCTCGAAGACGAGGTTGTAAGAGCACTCAAGATTAGCGCCGCCGAGCATGGACGTTCCGCCGAGGAGGAGCATCGGGAGCTACTGCGCTCGGTGTTGCTACGTCAGGGTAAGCCTCAGCCAGACTTCAAGTCGCTCTTGGCAAGTATCCCTGCGGGAGACGACGACATCTTCGAGCGTTCGCGGGATACGGGACGTGATGTCGCCCTGTGAATTTCCTGATCGACACCAACATCATCAGTGAACTGCGCAAGCCAGCAGATCGCCGCAATCAGGGCGTTGAGCAATGGTTCACGCAAGCCGACCCGGATACGCTGTTTCTGAGCGTTCTGGTGGTTGGAGAAATTCGCAAGGGAATCGAAGCCAAGCGGATGAGCGACCCATCACAGGCTGTCGCTCTTGAATTCTGGCTGGAACGCATCATCGACGGCTATTCAGATCGGATGCTGCCCATCGATTCCGAGACAGCACAGCTGTGGGGACGCGCTCAAAGCATTCGCCCGTTTCCCGTCATCGACGGTCTGCTGGCCGCGACTGCCCAGGCGCGTGGCATGGTGCTGGTCACACGAAACGTCAATGATCTTGAGGGCTGGCCGGCCTCGGGCCTCCTCATGAACCCATTCATCGAGTGACGGCTAAAGGCACGGTACCCACGTACAGCCGCCGCTGAGGACAATTCGGTACCTGTGGGCAGGGTGTCCAGCCAACTGGCTGCGCCGAACACGCGCTTAGCTTGTAGAAAATGGTCGGGGCGGAGGGATTTGAACCCTCTAAACGGGGTGTTCAGGGGATTTGAGGGGTTTTCTCGGCGATATAAAACAGCAACTTAGCAACAGTCGCCCCCTGTCGTACCCACGAATGCCCCCGCAAATGCCCCCGCAACAGCTGTATGCTGCCGAACATTCATCATGCATTTGCCGAGCAGGCAGGCAGCCTTGATACTGATGGAATGAACAGTTCTTTCAGCCTCGGCATCCGAGCGCCAGCGGCGCCCGGAGAGATGTTCAGCTGGATCCGCAAGCACGAGCCAATCCATGCCATTCCGCACGGCTCACAGACGACAGCATGCGGGCTGACCGATCGGATGATCACGCAGTCGGATTGCTGGCGGGTGTCGTGCGCACGCTGCCGGGCTGAGCTCGGCATGCAGGCCTGGCAGCCAAAGAAAGGCGATCCGGAATGGGGCCTTTTCATCCGCTACTGAATGCGGTGTCCGGATATCCGGCAGAATCTCGTATCTTTCTCTGATTCGCTAGAAACAGTCCCGACGGGCGCGCCCTACCACTTGGAGAACCACTGATGCGACTGCTACCCACGCTCACTTTCGCCGCGGCCACGCTCGTTGCTTGCTTGAGCCTCCCCAGCGTGGCAGAAGCCCAGGTCCGCTGCGGTCAGATGCTGGCGAAACAGGGCGACTCCCGTGGTTTCGTCATCAAGCACTGCGGCAAGCCTGACAACATTGTGAGGCTAACGAACCGCTATGGGGCTCAAGTCGCCGAAGAGTGGCATTACTACAAGACCGGCTACAACGCGAAGACCACGACAATCGTTTTTCGCGGCAATGCTGTGGCGTCTACGCGCGAAGTCCTGGACTAAACCGGCTCGGCATACCCCTTAAATCCGCTCGGCACCGAGTAGCTGAACTCACTGTTTTTCGTGCGCAGCGTGACATCGCCCGTGTTGCTGTTGCGAACACGGGCCGAGATCGCGACCCGGGCAGATGCAGGCACGACTACAAAAACCGGCCCGGTACCGGCAGCCGGGTCGCCACTGTTGACCCATGTGCCGTTGACCGCGATCCAGCCCTCGCCGGTGGTGCGGTCGATCGCCATGCCCACGATGTCGCCACTGCTGAAGGTCACCCCAAAACTGGTATCAGATTCGCCCTGCTCGCGTACGGTGTCGCCGGCGATGTAGGCGCCGGTGTCTGTCGCATTGCCGAGGAATGTCGAGCCGCTGGTGAGATCGGTTGAGGGCGGCGCGTAGCCGATCGTGAGCGCGCTGTCCGAGCCACCCGAGTGCGCCGAATCGTTGACGACACACTCACAGTAGAACTTGTCCGTCGACGGGTCTGTCTCGGTCGTCGCGGAGTACCACGACCCTCCGGTGGCTTGCACCGAGTAGCCGCCGTCATAGATCGTCAGCGATGCGCTCGAGACCGCCGCGTCCCATGTGACCTCGGCCGGCGGATCCGGCGGCGGCTCGGGCGCCTCGCCGGCGCCCACCAGCGGCAGCAGTGTCAGAGCGATGCTCACGACACGTTCTCGAGCGCGCGGCCGCCCATGATCCGGCTGCCATTGGCGACAAACACGAACACATCCGTCCCGGCCTGCGTCGGCTGCAGCGCGACACCGCTGGGCCATTCGATCGCCTCGGGCCAGGTGATCTCATCGATCGGCGATGAGCTCGAGCCGGTAATCTCCAGCGTGAAGGCCTTGGCCGTGCCCGCCGGCGGCAGCCCGTCGATCGTGAGCGTGATGGCCCCGTCCACCGTGAAACTGGCGTATGTCGCAGCGCGCAGGTCAATGGTCTGCGCGCCGCTGATCGCGCCCAGCGCCTGGATGGATTCCGCCTGCCCGACACCCGCCCAGGCGTCATTCTGGTAAGTGACAACCACGTCTTCGTCTTCGATCCACGCCTGCCAGCCCTCGGCCGGCGTGAGGAAGATCCACGCGGTGTTGCTGTAGTACGCGATGTTGCCGTCTTCGTCCTCCCAGTCGCCGGTCGCCGAGGCGCCGACGATGTAGGTGTCGCCATCGCTCGGTGACCCCGGGGGCAATGTCAGATCCCGGTCCGCCACCGTGAGCTGCACTGCGGCATCGAGCCGGCGCAGTGATCCGTTGAGCGTGACGTGGGGCTGGGACTGGTGTGCGATGAGCTCGTCGAGCTGGAGCCGTGCTGTGGTCATAGCGTCGCCTCTGAGACGAATCCGCGACCCACCGTCGCGGACAGTTGATAGATACGGACAGTGACGCTCTCCGGCGTCGGCGATCCGAAGTCGGCCGCGATCTGCGCAGCCGTGTATGTGGCGGTCTGGATGCTCGCGGAGAGCGTGCGCAGGACGGTCTCCCCGTCCATGACATCGACTTCGTAGGCCTCGCTCTCTTCCGACAGGGGGATGTCCGCGCCGGACCGCAGCTCTTGCCCGATCCGGCCGCGGCGGATCCACGTGATGACCAGGTCACCGTCTGACCAGTTGCCCGCCACATGCGCGACCGAGTACGGCTCCAGCGCGGTCCCGAGGCCGGTGAACGCGGTGACCGCCGCACCACCGACCGATGTTCCAAACGTCACTGCCCGGTGCGGTCGCTCGATCCCGATGCCGGACGAATCCATCGGCACGCGGACGATGCCGGTCAGCAACACAAACCGGTCACCAACCTTGTGCTGGGCCGTGGCCCATTCCGTGCCCCGCCGCCCCCGCAGCAAATCGGACAGCGTCCAGGTCCCATCGCTGTTCTGTGCGGCCTCGGCAAACTGGATGATCTCCCACCCCAGCGTCTCGCCATCGCTGGCCGTTACCTCCAGCGCTGCTGCGTTGCCCCCGGCCAGCACTGCCGCCTCGGTGATGCCCTCGAGCGATCCGGCATCCAGCGCGACCGTCAGCGTGTTGCCTCGGTCCCAGGTCGTCGTCTGGGCATCGGCCAGGGCGGTGGTCGCCGCCCCCATCGTTGCGGCAGACGATGAGGACGCCACGGCCGCGAACGAGGCCCCACCGTCGTCAGAGCGCATGAGTGTGGCGCCCCGCCAGCCCGTGAGCGTGCCCCGCATCGCGGCGTAGTAGCCGGCGGTGTTGTCGCTGTCACGCAGCGCCGGCAGGTCCATCAGGATGACTTCCGTGGGGCCGGACACAGCAATCGTCGAGCCCCGGAAGTTGCCCGAGTTGCCGACTGCATAGCTCACGTATGCGCCGTCATCGTCACGCACCGCCTCGATCGCCAGCACGCCGGGAAACGCGTAGTCGATGGCCAGCACACGGGCGCGCTCCTGCGTGCCCTCCACCGGCAGCGTGATCGCGTCGCCTGGTGTCAGCGCCAGGTACTCAGTCGAGATGGCGGTCTGGTAGCGGTTGCGCGCGGTCCAGGCCTCGAACAGCAGGATCTCCGCGATCTGCGCGGCCTGTGTGTCCGACATGGCGATCGGCAGCTGCACGTCCACGGCCTGGACCGCGTCGGTCGTCAGGCGCGAGGCGTACTGCTCGCCAGGCTCGTAGTCGCGGTTCGTGCTCGCGTACTTGACACGCAGCTTGCGCGGCAGCTCAACATCCTGTGTGCGCTCCACGGTGATCGCCGCTGGCCGCTGGCCACCCGCCGCGTGCGCGCCCAAATCATCGCCCGTCAGTGTGGCCACCGCCGCCCCGCCCCGCTTGGCAAACACCAGCTGGCCGTCGATCTCCGCGCCGTCGAACTGGGCAAACTGCCGCAGCGGCTGCAGGGCATCGCGAGCCGCCATGACTGCGCCAATCGCGTAGCCGGTGACGTACGTCGAGGCGAGGTCCGACACGTCGATATCGGTCAACGCGGCACGGCCGCAGAGGTCCGACACGATCGACGACAACGTGACGGGGTTTGCTTCGAGCGTTGGCCCGTATGGCGCTCTGTAGTAGCCGTAGGATTTGCGGCGGGGGTAGGTGTTGGGTCCGCCCAGGCCGGTTGCGCTGTAGGTTCGCCCGTCGGCGATCAGATCCGCATCGACCAGGGCCTGGTACTCGGCGGTCCAGTACGCCTCATCGTCGTACAGCGGGTGATCCTCCGGCAGCGCCGGGTTGAACGGGAATCGCGTGATCGCGGCTAGATCACTGCCTACGCCGTCATCCTCGTAGATGGAGATCGACTTGTAGTTGCGCGATGTATCCTCGATCCATGGCGCGTTGGAGTGCAGGTCGCCGTCGATGACACAGTACTGCTCGCCCTCCAGCAGCGGCTGATTGAAGCAGGGGTTCGGCGGCTCCGAGATCACACGCTCAACGCGGATGAAGCTGTCGATGGATCGATAGATGTACAGATCGGGCTCGCCGATCCGGCTTTGATGCGCCCACCCCTCCCAGCCTGCCGGCGGGTCGGTCTGGAACACACTGTCCTCGAGGACCTTGATGTAGATGCCCGCCAGCCCAGACGGCTCATTCAGCCCGGCCACGTAGGTCGGCTCACCGAGCGCCAACGCGGCGAACAGGTCGTCGTTGTCCCCTGGGCTGTAGAGCGGTGCCCCGCTGGCTTGGTGCTTGTTCAGATTGAGCTCGACCGCCACCTGCTCCCCGTAATCCGTCACGAATGACCCTGCGGGGGCGGCGGGGTAGGCCTCGTTCGGTGTCTCTCCGTAGCCGTGAATCACGTTCGAGGTCATCAGGGAGTCGTCGCCGTAGGCGGCCCGCACCATCGTGCGGAGATCCTCCAGCGCCAGGCCAAACGAGTCTCGGTCCGGCCCATTCGACGCGCCGGGGATGTTCTGCGCCTGCGCCCGGTACACATACGCGCCGTTCGCGTCGATCGCCGGGTTCGGGCGGGTGAAGTCGAACTCTGCGATGTAATCGGTGGAGTACTCGTAGGCCTGGTCCTCGTCCGCATCGCGCGAGACTTCGACCCGCAGATTGGGTACCCGGTTATAGAAGTCGGCCAGCGGCAGGGAGTCGAACACCAGGTACGCCAGGCCTCGGTAGGCCGGCACCTCGCCGGCTCCTTCCACGGCCTCAATCGTTGGGTCAGCGGTTTGCGTCTCGGTGCCGGCGTACACCGTCATGTGCGCGCCGAACGAGGTGCTGCCAGCCATGCGCTGGTTGTAGGCGGCGGTCGTCTCGCCGGCCTGCTGCGGCCGCACGTCGTAGACCAGCTCCTCGTTGGCCCAGATCCGCGTCACGCCGGCGATCTCGCCCTCGCATAGGCCGACAGCAAACGAGCCGAAATAGGTGTAGGTGGTGACATCCTGCTCGGTGCCACCGCCCTTGCCGACCTCCTCGGTCTGCGACACCTCCTGGATCTCGTCCGCCCAGATCACATTCCCGGCGATCGCGTACGTGCCATACACAATCGGCAGAGCCACACCGACAGCTGAGGTCTGAACGTTGAGATCATCAAGACGCGGACCGAATGCGTCAGGCAGCTGATGAGGAAACACCAATCCGCCAACGTACCCGCCGATCAGCCCTCCAATCTGGCCGCCGTAGTACGAACCGATCGCCGTAAAGGCCAGACGTCCTACGGCACGTGCGTCGTTGCCACTCATGCCGGCAACCTCCACGCCGAATCCGTCACCCGCAGCCAGGCGCCGGCGTAGCCGTGCTCAACAACGCGGCGATTCGACCGGTGGGAATGGATCATCGTGTCGCCCGTGTAGATGGCGCAGTGCTGGACATGCGATTGCCAGCGGAACAACAACACGCAGCCCGGCGTGGGCTCAGCCAGCTCGGTGCAGATCGCAGCAACCTGGTCGCGCAGCCGATCATCGATCGCCCGGCGTGGATACTGGCGAGAGTCGCCCTGGTAGAGGCCCAATGCCCAGCAGACGACCAGCGGCAGGCCGATGCAATCGATGCCATGGCGGGTGCGGCCCTGGTGCAGATACGGGACGTCGACCCACTGGCGGGCCGTCTGCACGATGTCTGCCGCGCGCGGGTGCATCAGTCCTGCGCCTGCTCGCCCGCCGGCTGGGCAAAGTCGCCACCGGTCGCATCCCGAGATCCGCCCCGGATCATGTCTCCGGCGCCCGGCACAAACAGGCCGTAGCCGCGAAAATTCACCAGGTTGGCAAACTTGGCCCTGCAGGTCGCGGCCGACTTGTCGCAGCCCGGCCGCAACGTGAAGGTGTCGCCGACCTCGATGGTGGCCGGCAGCGGCTCGTAGGTCTCCAGCTCGCCAGGCGCGCCCTCGGCTGCATCCCGGCGCAACTCCTTGCCGTAGCCGGCGTTGTCACCGCTGGTGAAAGTCAGCAGGCCGCCGTTGTAGTAGCCGGCGGCGGGCGCTGGGCTGCCGGCGTCGAGCGTGGCATCGAACCGCCGGCGCGAGGTCACGGCTGTGACGGTGCCGGTGATGGTCAACGCCTCCAGATCGACGCCGCAGCGGGTGTCACCGAGGTCTGCATCGCAGCTCGTGCCGTAGGTGCGGACGATGGTCTGCGTCAGCCGCTGCGTGAGGCCGCGCAGCTCCGCCGAGTACTGGCCCTCGGACGTGCGGCGGATGTTGCCGATGTTGCCCCGCCGCAGGATGATCTGACCGTCGTCCGGCGCCTGCCAGTTCACGAGAAAGAGCACGATCTCTGCGTTGTCGTAGAGGCCGGCTTCGATGTCGGCGACCGCCAGGTCCACGCCGAGACTGCCCGCCACCTCCGTGTTGTCGACACTCAGATCATCGGCCGAGCGCATATCACTCATCGTGATGTTGCGGCTGGCCTGGTAAGTGCCGGGGATCTGCAGCGCGCCGCTGCTGATCACCACATCCCGCGTGGCCTCCGTACCGCGCACGATCTCGCCATCCGCCCGGATCACGTACCAGCACGGCACCAGCGATGTGGTATCGCTGGCGATGTGCGCCTGCATGGCGGCGCTCAGCGATCTCACAGCAGCACCTCCTGCACACTCACGCTGCCGAGCTGGTAGGCGCGCTGGTTATCGTCGCCGCGCTGCTCGTAGGCGAGAAAGTGGGCCGCCAGTACGTCAACATCAAAGCGCACGCGAATGTCGAATTCGCAGGACGCCCGCACGTAGGCAGGCGCCGGCGGCGGGCTGCCCAGCAATGTCACAACCCCGGTGCTGTAGTCCGCGCTGTAGTCGGCGTCCTCCGTCCATGGCGACCAGGCGATACCGTCGGCGCTGTGCTGAATCACCAGCGTGCCGTCCACCGGCAGCGTAATCGGGCAAACATACGCCGGAGCGCCGGCGCCATAGGTTTTGGCCAGCTGGATCTGGCCGTCAGCCACCGTTTGCAGCCCCTGGATCAGCTCGTAATCATTCCAATCCTTGTAGCGAAACGTGTGCAACATGCCGCGAGCCCGCGCATGGAAGCTGGCCAGGTAGTCGAGCTGCGCTTTGTCGATGACGCGATTGCCGAGCTGCCAGCGGCCGATCCAGTCCTGCCAGTTCTGGTTCCGAATCGACCGCCCACCCGCCAAGGTGATGACACTGGTGTTCCAGCTCCGGCCGCCCTCTGCACCGTAGTCGTAGCCCATGTCCAGACGGGCATCGATAAAGCTCATCGGTTGCGCCTCACGGCACGAGACACGGCGGCCCCGATCGCCGCCTCGACCTGTTGGCTGGAGCGCCGAAACGCCTGGGGATCGGGGGTGGTAATCGGCGCGTTGACGACCACTGTGCCGCCGCGTTCGTACTGGCGGGTTTCCTCACGCGAGAGCACGCGCTCACCCTTTAGACCTATGAACGGCACCTCATCCGGTGCCAGGCCCAGCAACCCGCCGCGATGCATGCGGGGCGCACCCGCCCAGGCCAGCGGCGATGCCTGTTTGCGTGGCCCTGCCCCGCCGATGATGCCCCCCGTGTGGCCGGTGCCGGCGCTGGTGCCCGCCCCGCCCGCCAGGTAGGACAAACCCTGCCCCACCCACCCACCGAGATCACCGCCGGCGGCGAACCCGTCGCCAAACAAGGCACGCGCCAGCTGCGCGGCCGCGGCCTCGGCCAGCATGCGCTGGATCGTTTCGGCGAAACTGGCCACCAAGCCGTCCAGTCCCTCCTCGAACGGGTCGAAGAGGAAGTCGGCCAGGGAGCGCTGAATGCCCCGCGCCGCCTCGCGAAAGTACTCGCTCATGCCCTCGGCGGTTTCGTCCGCACGTTCGTGGAGGTCATACAGCTCGCCGGCCAACTCGCGGATCTGCGCGATCTCCTCGGCAGTGGCCTCTACATTGAGCCGCCGCACGGCAATGGCCTGTGCGCGCTCCCGGTTGCCGAGATGCTGGAGGGCGATCTCTTCCTCCATCGCAGCGATCAGCGAGATGTTCTCTGCCCGCAGTTCCGCGATGGCTTCGTTGCGCATGCGCAACGCCTCCTCGGCATCGGCCTGCGCCTGGCGTTCGGCCTCGGCCGCTTCGGCGGCCGCCTTTTGCGATTCGCGCTGCGTGAGTAGATCCCGCGCCAGGCGCAGCGTCGCGTCACTCGCGCCCAGCTTTTCCAGGCGATAGATCTCGGTGGCCTGCGCGGCCTCGCCGGTGGTGGCGACCTGCTCGCGCAGGCGGTCGATGATTGCCTGAATGGCCTGGGTACTATCGTTCGAGGAGTCTGCCGTGCCAACGAGACGGCCGTTGCCGCTGGCTCCCGGCCCTCCGCCGCCACTACCTTCGGAACGGGCGCGCTCCTCAGCCTCGACCAGCTGCTGGCGCAGGCGCTGAAGCTCGGCCAGTTGTGCCTCGAGATCGTGGCGCTGACCGTCAGAGATCGGTGCGGGCGCTCCACGGTAGTAGAAACGCGTATTGCTGCCGAGCCGCGCCCGGATCTTCGCGATCTGCTTGTCGATCTGCTCGACCGACTGCGTGACATCGCCAGAGATCGCCGCGGCGATGGACTCGCCTAGGTTAGTGCCCAGGTTGCCAGCCAGCTTGGTGATCTTGACCAACCAGCCCGCGATCGTGGACAGAAAGCCAACCATCCCTTTCAGCCCAGTCTGCACTCCGGGACTGTTGAGGGTATTGGCTAGGTCGCGGAACCCCTCCGCGTTATCTGCCACCGCACGGTTCAGCGTGGCAGTGAATACCTCGCTCAGGCCCCGAAACGCCTGGGCGGCTTCGGTCGCGTCGTCGATCGCCTGCTCGCCGAGGACCGCGCCCGCCTCATGCGCCTGCCGGCGCAGGTCCTCGAACCCTTCGGCGCCCTGGATCAAGAACGGCAGCAGCTTGCGGCCCAGGTCGTCGCCCAGAATGCGGACCACGGCGGCATTACGGCGGGTCGGGTCTTCCATGCGCCCAATGCGGTCGACAAACAGCTCGAACAGTTGGGCCGGATCCTTGTCGCGCAGGTCCTCGACCTCGATGCCGATCAGGCGGAAATCGTCGATGAAACTCTGCATGCCGGACTGCGCGTCCAGGCCCCGGTCAGCCAGGGTGTTAAGCGCATCACCGACATCGTCGGTGTCCAGGAGCAGGCGCTGGAAGATGAAGTTCAGCTCCTGGATCCGCTCGACGCTGGTGCCCAGCGAATCTGCGCTGCGGCGGACCTCCTGCAAGTCGCTGGCGGCTTGTCGGGCACCCGCCGCAATGGCACTGAAGGAGAACGCGCCGGCCAGGCCGAACAACGCACCGCGCACGCTAAAAATGTTCTGCCGCAGCGAGGTGAACGTGCGGGCGCCATCCTCCCGCATGCGCTGGAACTGGCCGGTCACCTTGCGGCGCGCCGCCTCCAGCCCTTTGGCATCGCCGAGGATCCGGACGATGTAATCAGTGCCCCGGTTCATCGCCCGTCATCCATTGCTCGAAATCGCGATCGCCCGCCCAGGCGCCGATGCGAAACGCCAGCGCCATGGCTTTGATCCGCTCCCGCTCGGCACGCTGCGCGGCCTGATCCCATGCCTGTAACTCCGTCAGTGAGTACCCGGCAATGTCGGCTCGGCTGTGGCCGCCGGCGAGGAGCCGGGTGCAGGCGTCGTCGAGCCAGGTGCAGAGGTCGCTGATAGGGCTGTCGCCAGTCGGGCCACCAGGACGTTGACCGCCCTCGCGACCCGGCCGGCGAAAAAATCCAGGTTCACCTCGACCACGGCCTGCGTCAGCGCAAAGGCGTCATCCGCCGGGAGCTTCTCCAGCCGCTCGCGTGGCACGCCGGATCCCAGCGACACCCACCCTGTCGCGTCGTGCAGGTGGGCCACGATCAGCTCCACCCAGTCCGCCTCCGACTGCTCGTTGAACACGGCCTTAAACAGACCTTCGCCCCGGCGCAGGAACTCAGGCAGATCGCCGACGCGCACTGGGCGAACAACAATCGGCCCGCCGTCGATATGAACGACGCGCTCTCGCCGATCGCCTTCGATCGCCGCGCGCTGGGTGGATGTCTCAGTCATCGCCCGGACTTACGCAGACGGCTGCTGGTAGCGAACCTTGTAGAACCGGCTCAGCCCCTCGGTGGTGATGCTGGCATCCGCCAGCACATCCCCTGCTGTCTGCGCCTGCATGAACTCCGCGCCGATCCAGCCCAGGGACTGGGCGACACCCGGCTTGAAGCGATGCACGTCGATCAGCACCGGCCGGTCGCTGTCCGCCTCGTTAAGACCCTCGAAGAACAGGCGATAGGTCATGCCGGACTGCACCAGGGCCTCCACCACATCCTCGGCCAGCGGCGTGTAGCTCACCGTGATGGCTGAGCCAGGCGTCTTGCTCGAGCCGTCCAGCCCCACGATGCCGCTCTTGGTGCGCTCGTAGTCGGTGCCCTCCACATAGGCGCCTTCCGCCGGCGAGGCGGCATCCGTCACCGTGACCGTCGAGTCAGGGTTCGGGATGCGTGCAAACGGCACCAGACCGCCGGGATAAAACGTATGCGCCTCACCAGAGATCGCCGTAGTGCTGGTGTTGGCGCTGGCCGCGCCCCGCGTCGCACGCGCCAGGTTGGCGGGCAGCAGGATGTCCCACTTGGCCATCGACAGCTCCACGCTATCAATGCGGCGCAGCGAGTCATACTCGCCACCGCCCGAGCGCGTGAAGTCCGGCACGCCCACCTTGTTCTCGTTGTGCTGGAAAGTCAGCTCGCTCACGTTGCCGATGAAGGCCAGCGCAGCAGAGCCGTCCACCGGCCCGATATAGATGCGGCCCTTGCCGACATACGTGCGTTTCTGGAATGACATGGTGCTCTCCTATTGGCTCGGGTCCGAGGCGTGCAGCACGTACTGCACGGTCGTATCGATGATCGCGGCGGCGATGCGCCCGCCGTCGTCGTGGGGATGAATGGCGTGGCTGGCGTAGGCAAAACGGCGGGCGTTGCCGGCCAGATCGTCGTCGTAGGCGCCGGGCTCGGTGAACAGCGCGCGCATGATGTCCAGCCAGACATTGCCGGCGGCGATACGGGCAGCCATGGCGACATCGATCGGATCGGTGGATTCGGTCAGCGTGTCGGGGATTTCATCGAACCCCGCGATTGCGACCGGCAGCTCAACCATCCCGTGGCTGCGGCTCCATTCGGCAGCCGGAACGGTGTCGGCCGTGAGCACCTCGATGCGCGGGTACGGGCCGCGATCGCCGTGGCTATCCGGCGGGTCCAGCGCGACGGATGCGCCGGCATTGGTCAGATAGCCGTTGGCCGGGGTGATCTGTTGCAGCCTGCGGATGATTTCGCGCAGGCAGCGCTCCTCGCGCGGTACAGCGCTCATGCCGTGGCCCTCGCGATCGCGCGCTGCATTTCCTTGTCCACCTGCTCGAGGAAATAGCGCTGTACATCGGTCAGCACCTCACCACGCTCGACTTGCTCGCGGAACATCTCCAACACGCTGGTGGTGTGCAGCACCTGGTATTGCCGGGCCCCGGATCCACCGACTGACCCGGCATCGATGCGCTTGCCCAGCCGGCGCAACACGGACGTACGCACCGCAATGGCCTGACCCAGCGAACCCGCCGATTGGTTGCCTCGCTTCAGCGGCACGAGAAAACCGCTGTAGATGCGCTGGGGGCCACGACCGCGGCGAATGCGAACGCTCACGCCCGCCTTGATTCGACGGCCTTTGCGTGTGCGGTACACCTGCCGGTGGGGAAACCGGGCGGTGAGTGTGGCGCGCCGCCGGGCCCGCACGTAGGCATTCGCATGGCCGCCAGCCGCCTGACCCACATGCAAACGGCCTCGCACGTAGCTGGCCTTGAGGTGCCATTCGCCGGTGATGCCTTTGACGGCGCGCGTGCGCAACCGCGACGCCGCACGATTGGCAGCACGGCGCAGGCCGGCACGGGCGTAGCGCTCGGACGTCGCCAGCGCGCTCAGCACCGCGCGTTCGCCCTCGAATGCCAGGCGCACGTCCATCAACTCACCTCACGCGCGGCGACGATCCACTCGTCGTCGGTGGACTCCTGGAGCGAGTCCACGACAAACGCGCGGCCAAGATCGGTGAAGTCGATACGCGTACCACGCGGCGGCGCCTGCTCGACCTCGGTCTTCTGCAAATTGATCATCGGCAGTCGCTCGCGCATGGCACTACGCGGCAGGCCCGGCACGGTCTCGGCGTTCGCGTCCTCGTTCAGCTCAGCGGTCACAGAGAGGGGTTCGCCGCCGGGCACGGTCAGGCTCGCCGGATCGCCGAAAGCGGCGAACAGGCGGCCCGTCATCTCCGTAGCCCGTGCGTCGAACCCCATGATCTGCGCTCCGGTGACCGCTTAGGCGGTGGGCTGACTGACGTTCAGCTTGACCTTGACGGTTGTCGTGCCGCTGCCGGCAGCCGCCTCGACCACCACGCCTGCGCACACGAACGCCAGATCGGGCGAGCCGCCGTCACTGCCCGTCGCGAGCTGCACACGCTTGTTGGCGTGGTCCAGGAATACGCGGTCGCCGATTTCCATGGCGTCCGCGCCCAGCTTGGTCAGGGTGACGACGCCCTCGGTAACGACCGAGCCCGTGACGCCGGCGGCGATGTCGACCAGGGCCACGGCCACCAGGTTGTCGCCATAGCGCAGGGGGTCGCCGGCCGACAACGCGGCCGCGCCGTCCGGGTTCGGGTAGTCGAGGTCGTAGCCCTCTTTCACAAAGTTCCGCATGTTCTTGTCCTCTCGTTGGATCCGTATGCGCGATCAGGTGCAGTGGGTAGCGCCGCCGGTTAGGACGACGCGCCCGCGTTCTTGACGATGCCGCGGTAGCCGACGCCTCCGACCGCGTAGTCGCGGATCACGCGCCACTCCATGCCGGCGGTGGAGAACTTTTCCTCCATTGCGAGCTGCGTTTCCTCGATGCCGTCCAGGAAGGCGACCTCGAAGACTGGCTCGATCGCCGGGCTGGCGAGCATGTACCAGGGCGTGCCCGTGAGCCGGGGCGTATCGACCACGTCGGAGAACAGGCCACGAACCTTGTTGACGCGCTGGAGCTTGTTGGTCGCATCCGGGTCGTACTCGGAGTTGTTGACCACACGGGCGGTGCCGCCCAGCGACAGTGGCCCCAGCCAGAGGTCCGGCCGAATGTCCAGGAAGTCGTTGCCACCGACGTCCTGCTGGTTACCCATCAGCACGCGGGCAGCCTCAATTGCCTCCACGCTCGGCGCTGCGGCCACGGCGGCAATGTTGTTGTGATCGGCATGGAACATGGCCTTGCCATCGCCCAGCGTCGGGCCATTGCCGCTGTTGAGTGCGAACAGGGCGTAGACATCGATCTCGATGGAGCGCTCGGCCGCCTGCCCCAGCAGGAAGGCGATGTTCGAGAAGACGCCCATGTCATCGTTGATGAGCATGTCGCGCGTGATGCTCAGGCGCTTGCCCTTGCTGCGACCGGTGATCGACTCGCGCTCGGCGTCGGCGATGGTGCCGTGCGGGTACTCGCCCGCCTCGTTTACGGCCTCAAGACTCGAGAACGAGCCCGCGCGATAGCGTGGGTGCTCGCGGAAGTCCGCGATGGAACCTGTGCGGCAGAACCGACGCCACGTCGGATTGACAGCCTGACCGCCGAGCACGAGCGTTTTGTGCAAGGCGTTCTCGAAGATGTGGGGGAAATCGCTGGTGGTATGCGTGGCGGCTGCACGAATGGCCGCCTCGACCACTTCGATACGCCCCATGCCTCGGCAGTTGATGCCATTGTCCTCAAGCACCGAGCGGGCGATGTCGGAGTAGCTATGCCCGCGGAACGGGTTGCCGTTCATGGCCTGGCGAATGCGCTTGGCCTCCTCACCACCATGCGACGTGACGCCGGAGCGGTGCACCAGGTAGTCGCCCGCCGCGTTGATGCGCTTGTCACGCTCATCCTCGCCGGCCTCGGCCGCCACGTACCGCCCGCCGACCGAGCTGGCCGAGACCGGGTGTTGCTCCATGTAGGCCAGCAGCTGTGTGCGCACAGTGGCGAGGTCTTCGTTGCCGATGTGTGCCGCCGCCCGCAGCTGGGTGAGCTGCGCATCATCGGGGCGAGCCTCGGCGGCGAACGCGAAGATCTGATTGATCTGCTCAGCGCGCGTCGGCTCCGCCGGCTGCGGCTCGGCGGGTGCGGGTTGCGCAGGCGCAACGCCGGCCTGGGCTTTGAGCACCGCGGCCATCACGGCGTCGTCGCCGACGCTGGCATCGAGCTTGAGGTGCTGACACACCTGCTCGCGGACCTGGGTTTCGGTGGCGTCGGCTTTCACGGTGAGGCCGAGCGCCTGGGCAATGGCTGTCCACTTCATGTTGCACTCCTCGGGGTGTGCGGCGCTCGCCGCAGGGGTTGGTTGAGCGGGTGCGGTCGGCGCGGTGCCGGCCGCCGCGGTGCGCAGGGCGCGCGCCACATGGGGATGCACAGACGCCGCGATGGCTTGCGGCGCCGTGCGATAACGGGTCATGGCCTCGATGGCCGGAGCGAACTGGGCCGACGCGTCGTCGTCGGCCAGCTCCAGCTCGTCGAGCACCTCGTCGACGTAGCCTTCATCACGCGCCTGGGTGGCGCTGTACCAGTGGTCCTTGCCGTCGCTAATGCGGGCCAACTCCTCGTCGGCGGTGCGACCGGTCTTGCGGGCGTAGCTCTGGGCAATGGATTCGCCAAACGTGTCGAGCACGTCGGCAAACTCCCGCAGCTCCACGGCGTTACCCGCCACCAGCGACCAGGGCAGATGCACCATGAAGGTGGTGTTGGCGTAGGCCTGCACGGTGTCGCCCGCCATGGCGATCACGCTGGCGATGCTGGCGGCGATGCCCTCGATGCGGACCGTCACGCGAATACCCAGCCCGCGGATAATGTTCAGGATGGCGATGCCATCGGTGACGGATCCGCCACCGCTGTTAATCCGCACCAGCAGATGCGTGGCGCTCAGGCCGGTGAGCTGCTCGTTGACACTGTTGGCGTCGACGTAGGTGCCCCACCAGGTTTCCCCGATGTCGCCGTAGATGAGCAGCTCGCCATCTGGGCCGCCGGCGGCTTTGGGGCGGAGTGTGCGCGCCTGGATCTTGAGTTTCATTTCACTGCCTTCAGGTGCCCGGCCTGGCCACGCGTGCGGGCCTGGCCGTCGTCGGGAGTGGGTTCGGATTGGGTCGGCGCCGCCTGGGTGACGGCGGCCTGCGGCAGGTCGGCTGAGCTGGTGATGCCCATCGCCTGGCGCGCGTCGATCTCGCGCTTGATCTGCTGGTACTCGTCCTCCCAGCTGCGGCCCAGCTCGCGCTGCACGCGGGCGGCGCTGGTGAGGCAGGCCTGCATCATGATCACCTTGGCGTTGGCCTCGCGCTCCGGATCAATCCAGGGCATGGGCGGGCCGAGGTACATGGCATCGGCCAGCGTGCTCAAGTCCAGATCGGCGGGTACGCCGTACACCAGCGCCACCCAGCGGACGAACGCCTGGTACTGCGGACGCGTCCAGCGGGCCACGAACCGGCCGGTCAGCGCGTGGTAATGCGGCCAGTTCTCGACCAGCTCCTGCCGCTGCGCCGAATAGGTGCCGTTGTAGTCGCGCGCTACGGCGGAGTACGTGAGCCCCACGCCGCCGGACACACGCCGCAGCATGCCGTTGACCCAGTCCACCGCCTGGTTGTTGGGCCGGCCGGAATTGAAGAACTCGGCGTCCTCGCCCGGGCCGGTGTTGGCGACGACCATGCCGCCATCCATGCGGAAGATCGGCGGCTCCAGCGGGTCATACGTCGACGTGCCGTCGCCGCTCCCCCACATCTCAGGCGCGCCGCGCGTGATCTTGAGCACCAGGTCGGCCGCCATCTTGTTGGCCAGGCGCTCGCTGTCCTCGTACTCGTGAATGTCCTGCAGGCGCGGGATGACCGATGCCAGCGCGGAGATGCCGCGCAGCTGACCAATGCGAGTCACATGCGCGTGGTGCAGCATGCTGGCGGCCGGGACTTCCTTGGTCCGAATATCGCCCAGCTTCCACATGTCGCCCGGATGGCCGCGATACACGTGGTAAGCCGTGGGCCGGCCCCAGTCGTTGCGCGCGATACCCTGCCGAATGTTCTGGGCGAAGTCGTCGAAATCGTGCGGGAGCACATCCGGCTCCAGCAGTTCGACCGCCAGGGGAATATCACCTAAATACGGGCCATCACTGCGGGGGCCTTGCACGAGCTGACCCAGCACTTCGCCATCGCGAAAGTGCGTGCGCTGGGCAAGCCGTTCGGCCTGGCCGCGATCATGCTGGCCGGTGACCTCCGGGTGCTCACTCCAGCGATCCCATTCGGTGCGCAAGAGCTTGGCGAAATCACTGTGGATGTCGCCGTTGCGATCGCGCGGCATCGGCTCAACCATGATGCCGTTTGCGCCAACCGAAAAATCCACCAGCTTGTCCAGGACGCCGGTCACGACGTCGCTGTTGCGTTCCAGGTGCCGTGCCTGGTTGCGCAGGGCCACCGCTGAGGTGCGCGACAACGCGTCGCCGCTCTGCGTGTTGGAGTGGAACTTGCGCTTGCGGCTGGGCCGTGCACCTTCGTAGGCGGCACTGCCTGACGTGGTCACCGCCGCCAGCACCTTGCGGTTGCGGGCGCGCTCCAGCGCTGCACCAGGCGCCACGGTTTGCACGCCGGCATCCACCAGCTTGCCCACGCGGTCGAGCACGGGCAGTGCAGCGGCCTCAGCGGCGTCAAAGGCGCGGGAGACGATGCTGCGAGACTCGCTCACGTGCCCTGCCCGCTGAAGTCGGCCAGCTGTACTGAGATCGCCCCGCCGCGCTGCAGCTGCGCACGCTGCGTCCGCAGGTACTGCCGGTGCGCGCGCAGCTCCGCGAGCGCCTCGCGGCGCTCACGACGGTTGCCTTTGCCCATTTCAACGGCCTGCAGCGTCCGCGCGATGGAGGCGTTGACCAGGGCGATCTCGGCGTCGATGTCAGCAAGAGTGGTCATGGCCGCACTGTCCATGACCGGCCGGTCTCACTTACAGGGGAAGGTGAGACTTTCGCGCGCCGCTCAGCCAGCCCAGCGCCTCATCGAGCGGGCGACGGGGAAAGCAGCTCACGGCACTGAACGGATTGGCGTTGACGACTTCGCAGCCCGCTCGGGCCAGCTCCCCCGTGGCGCTGGCAAACAATGCGGGCAGATGGGTCAGGTCGCGCGGATGACCGCCATCGACCCGGGCTGCCGAGCTGCCGTCCACGCCTGCGAGCACGATGCGCGAGGCCCGCATGAGATACGCGACACCCAGCGCTGCATAGGCACTGTTACCGGTGTGCAGGCCGGCCGGATCAGCACTCAGGCCCGCCCGGGCGCCCCACGGGCCGAAGCCAGTGAGGCGCCGCAGCCAGGTGATGCCGGGCTCAGGCGGTGCGCGATGGTCCAGGCAGCGCGCAGTGGGCTGGCCGTAGTCGTCCGGCACGCAGGCGTAGTACCTCACTGACACAGGCCGGGGATTGCGCATGCGCGACCGATTCGCCGCCGACGGATCCACTGTGATCCAAGCGTCGAAACGCGGCAGCCAATCGGCAGCACCGTTGACCGCAATCACATGGACGGACGGCGGCAAACAGCGGCCCCGAAGCGGGCGAGCACTTGGCCCGCCGGCGACAATCAGTACCCGATGCGCCGTGCCGGTGACGGCGCCGAAGCTCATCCCCGCCATAGCGCCGGGTCGATGAAGCGGGCGGCGACTTGTGGGTCATAGCGTAGACCGGCGACATCCCCTAGCACCGGGGCGATCTGCGATGGGTCACGCACGAGCTGATCGGTGTGGACGTCGACAACCTGGCGCGCTTGCTGCCGGATGGCGCGCATGCCGTCCCAAGCATTGATCAGCGCGGAGTGCGTACTGTTCCAACCCACGCGGGCACGGCTGGCCATGATCGCCTGAGCAGGCCGCCAGCAAAACACGACGACAGGGTCGAGGTGCTGGACCAGCGGCCAGGCATCCGGCCCCAGCTTGAACACGGCCGGGCCGCCGCTGTAGCCATTGGCGGCCATGTAGTCAGCCAGCCGGCGCGGCCAATCCGGTCGCGGATTCTTCATCTGTGCCTTGAGCGCCAGCGACTCGAAATAGCCACGCGGGTTGTTGCAATCCGCCCGCAGGCTGGGGCCGACCCACGCGCCGTGATGGGCGATGAGCCCCGTGGTCAGTGACGTGCCGCTTCGGCTGGCGCCGGTGACGAAAATGTACGGCCCTGGACTCACGCCGCATCCGCCGGCGGCAGGCGATCGGTGTAGCGCGCGGCGTGGCTGGCCGCCCAGCCCGTCTCATGCGGGCGCGGCTGGCCGTGGTAACAGACCAGGCGCGCGCTGGCCGGGCGCTCGCCCTGACAATGCGCCTTGAAGCTGACGACCTGGCCCGGTAGTAGGTCCTGCCAGCAGGCCGCCTGCCCCATCCAGACCTCCTCGAGGAAACGTTGATCACCGAACTGCCCGCACTCCGCCATCCAGCGGTCCGGATCCGCGATCCATCGATTCCACACCTCTGCGCGGCAAGCGTGCGGCAGATACATCAGGCCGGAGCCGTAGCCGTTCGCGCGTCCGCGCGCGAAGTAGTGGTAGAAGTCACGCAGCAGGGTCAGCCGGCCCACTGCGGCCATGTCCGCCAAGCTGCCGGTGATCACGGTGTCGAGGTCCAGATACAGGATGTCGCCGGCCAGATCCGCGCGAAACAACTCCATCTTCGCCCACCAGCCCGGCCAGTCGGATTGCAGCGGGCAGTAACCAGGCACTGAGGAGTCATCAGACAAGCAACGGAATGGCACGTTCGGCAGATGGACCTGCAGCCCTGCCTGCAACCGCCGCACGTACTCTGGCGTGTACACCCCGCCGGAGCGGAGCACCGTGACGACCTGCACTGTCATGCAGCCACCCGCCCCAACTCGTCGCACAATGCTGAGCGAGTTGTGCCCGCAATGACACTGACGGGAGATGTGTTGATCAGGGTGATGCCCTGCCCCGCCAACCCGAGACAGAGCGCATCAACGACTGCCTGCTTGCGCGCCCAGAGCGGATCGGCCCGCCACAGCGTCGGGGGCGGACGTTCGCACCCATAACGCTGGCCGTCGACGTCGCAGAGGTCGAACCCGACCAACACAATCCGGCGAGCGCCCCAGCAGCGGGCCATCTCGATGGCCTGCGCTCCGCTGTTCGCGCCGCCTCCGGACGCACCAAAGTGAATGTACGCGTGGGGCTGCGGGCTGGGTCCAGCCTGATGGACGCCCCAGATCGGCTCCAGGCCAAGTGCTTTGTAGACCGCAGGTGACACGCTGCGCAGGCCCGCAGCAAAGCGGCGCGCCGAACTGCGGTCGCTCACGTGCGGGTGGTAGTGATCCCACCAGGCAATGTCGGCGGCGTAGATCGCGGCGGCGGCCGGCACCAGCTCAAACGCACCACCCACTGCGATGGTGGCTTGTGGGGGCAGGCAATGGAGCAGCGCGGTCGCAGCACTCGGACCCGGCGCAACCACCCACGCGGTCTGCCCGCCATGGAGCCGCAGCGGAGAGTCCGGCAACTGGGCGTGGAGGTCAGCCACCCGTGAACACCTTGATCACGACTGCCGAGACCGCTGCCAGGACCGTCCCAGCGAGCAGCCAGAGCGCACGGTTGTGGTGGCTCACGGTGGTCTTGAGCCCCGGCAGCTCTTCCATGTGCCGCTCCATTTTGTTGAGCGTGGTAGTGAGTTGCTTGATGGCGCCGCTCAGTTCGATGCGGGCCTCTGCGTCTTCGCGATCGCGTGTCTCCAGCGCTTCAACGCGGCGAAAGGCCCGACCCAGGCTTTCGCGCGTATGGCCAAACTCCACCAGCTGGCGCCGCACGTCTTCCAAGAGCACGCGCTGTTCACGTTGCTCCTGCTGGTGCTCGCGCAGGTCTTGATCCAGCCGCGTCTCGAGCCGGTCCAATCGACGATTGAGGTCATCCATTGGGCGTCTCGACGCGCGCCCAAGCGCGCCAGGCGCGATCGCGGGCAATCAGTTCGGCGATCCAATCACGCAGCACGCCTTCTTGCTCGGCCGACAAGGCGCTGGTGGCGGCCGGGTCGGTCGGGGCGATGAACGTCGGGGGGCGATGGGCGATGGGCGCCAGCAACACAGCCGGCGCTGCCCGCTCCACGGCCACCGGCACCCTCACCTCAACGGTCCGGGTGATGACTCGGGGCGGCAGGGTCTGCGTGCAGGCGGTGCATGCGCACAGGGCAGCAAGCAGGCCAAGGCGCGTCACTCGCCCACCACCTGCTGCAACCAGCGATTCATCGCAGCCGGCCCATGCCCTGCGGGGATCGCACGCACACGCGCGCGCTCAGCGGCCATGACCGACGCAGCGCGTGCGTCCGCTCGCTGGGCCGCCGCCGCAGCCTCCGCCTGCAGCTGGTCGATGCGAGCGTTCTGCTGCGCGATATCGGCCTCGCGCTGGACGACCTCGGTCTCACACTGCGCATGCTTGCGTTGCGCATGCGCAACTTGTGCCTCCGCTTGGGCTAACGACGTGCGAGCGGTATGCAACTGCCAACCCTGGACGGCGGCCACCCCGCACAGCAGCAACACCAGCAACAAGCCCGCGCCCGCCATGTACGGGGCCGCAGCGCCGGATAGACGGGCCGCCAGCCAGCTCATGTGTCCGGCGCCCCACATGCGACGGCGGGCCCCCAATGGCGGTATCGACTTTGATGCCGCAGCAGGACGCGGCGCACGTAGTCGCGGTTCTCTGTGACCGCCCAACCCGCCCGCCGGGCGTCGGGCGTGCGCTCAACATGAGACCACCACCGCTGCGGATCGCATGGCGGGCATGTCGGCGCGGCGCGACAGGTCGCGCGATCACGTGTGACCCATCCGGGACCGCCGTTGTATCCAGAGAGCGTGAAGCCCCAGCGGTCGCAATCGGTGGCTGCAGGTCTGGCCTGCCGCTGCCAGATGTGGCGGTCGTAGCGCACCAGTGCCCGCATCGCCCAGTGCGGCGACCAGACAGCTGGCTCGCCCAACTCCGCGTAGATCTGCGTGATCCACTGCGCTGTTGCCGGCGTGAATTGCGCCAGGCCCTGTGCGTAGGGCGACTCGGCATCGGAGCGCCAGGCCGATTCCTGGTGGATCTGCGCCGCGAAGACTGGGACCGGGGCATCCAGCCCCCAAACAGCGCGCGCCTCACGGGTAAGCGTGCGCTGATGTTCCTGCGCCGCACGCAGCGGCTCGGCTGCACAGGCAGTACTGGGCGCGATCAGCGCCAGCAACCACATCACTCCCAGGGTGGCCAGGCTGGCAACTCGCCAGGGCCGACCTGCCCCCCGTGCGTAGTGGCTGCTGCGACCCGGCATTCACAGCCCCATCGCGACTGCGAGCATGGCCGCGCCGACGATGAGGGCCCGGCGCACCATGCAGGCGCTAACCAAGACATGCCAGGCGCCGTGCACGCCGGAGCTCGGCATGAGCCGATGCGGGCGCGCATACGGGAATAGCAGCCGATCCAGCCAGTAACCCACGAAGCCCGCCAGCGTGACCAGGCAGAGCTTGTAGAGCATGAGCGGGACCTGGTGCGGCGCGATTAGCGCCACGACCACCAGCAGAACCAACGAGATTGCGATGAGCTGCCAGAGTCGGAACGGTTTCGGAAACATGCAGGCCTCCCAGGTGGAGGCCAGACCATGGCTTACGGGGCGGTCTCAGTTATAGGGGAAAGTGAGACTGGGGATCGATATGGCGGAGGATGCGGCTCGGCGGATCTACCACCCGAATTCTGTCTGACTGCGCCGGCCACCTTCTGGCCACTCTGGGCGGTTAATCAGCAAGAGCTCCGTTCGTTGAGCGGGTTTCGCTGAGCCGCCCAGCGTGTAGGCAATCTCAATGGTCCGCTGGGTCAACCCAGCAAAGACGCGACGCATCTCGGGATGGTCGTTCACACTGATAATCATGACCCCCTGGATTGAGCGGGCGAGCGTTGCAAGCCGCTCATATTCTCCGATCGCGAACTCAACACCGTAGCCCTCGGTTTCCCAATAGGGTGGATCGCAATACAACAAGGTATGAGGCCGGTCGTAGCGTTCGATCACGGCGGACCAATCGCCGTGCTCTATCAGAGTTTGAGCCAAACGCAGATGGGCTGCGCTGAGCTCCTCTTCCAGACGGATCAGATTCAACTTGGGCGGTGACAGCGTCGCCGTCCCGAAGCTTTGCCCCTGGACTTTCGCCCCGAACGAAAGCTTTTGCAGATAGAAGAATCGCGCCGCTCTTTGTATATCGGTCAACGACTCTGGGGGCGTGGACTGCGCCCAGGTGTAAATCTGCCGACTGACCAGTGCCCATTTGAACTGGCGGAGAAACTCTTCCAGGTGATGCTTAACGACCCGATACAGGTTGACGAGATCCCCATTAATGTCGTTTAGAACTTCGACATCGCTTGGCGTTTTCAGCCAATACAGCGCTGCCGCGCCCGCAAATGGTTCCACGTAGCACGTATGCTCAGGGAACAAGGGCAGAATTTCGCCTGCAAGACGGCGTTTTCCACCAATCCAGGGAATTATAGGGTTTGGCATCACCAGCCTCTCTGATAGCCTCGCTCCACCGTGCGCGCGCGGTGGCGGCCTTGGTCAATCGGCGGTGATGCGCCGTGCGATACTCAGGAATCGTGTTGCTGCACGATCTCCTGGGTGCCGTCTTTTAGCGCGCTAACGATGCCGCTGAGGCGGGTCTCAGTAACAGGGGAAAGTGAGACTGGAGGGGGCATGGCCTTAATCGAATGCGCGGAATGCGAACGGCAGGTATCTGACAAAGCGGCCGCCTGTCCTGGCTGCGGGGCACCCATTGCCGCACCCCACTCGCCGGCCGCCCCCACTTCCAGCACACCGGTCATGCGCGCTGGCGCCAAATGGGAAGGCTTAGGATTCTTGTTGATAGTCGCCGGCATGATTATCGGTATGGCTGGCGCCGGCGGTTTGGGCTGGACGTGTGCCCTGGTCGGGCTGGTGGTGTTTATCGTCGGCCGCTTTCAGTGAGGGCCGCGACTGAACCACTGGCTAAAGTCGCGATTCACCAGTTGTTTGAAGGTCTACACCTACTGGTAAGGTCGCTTCTAATTGACAGATTCTTGTTTTGGCTGGTCCAGCATTAAACGCCATATTCGAATACTGAGTCGCAGCCGGATGAGTGCTGATACCTTCTGTATGTCTTGTAAGTTAATGGGGAGAACTAATGTCAAAGAAAAAGACGTGTTTCGTCATCGCGCCGATTGGTGCTACTGGGTCGCCTGCAAGACAGCGCTCGGATAAGGTATTGAAGTACGTTCTTGGAGAGGTGGTACAGACTTTAGGCTACGCCGAACCAGTAAGGGCAGACAGCATTGGCGAGCCGGGGATCATCACTTCGCAGATCATCAAACATATCACCGACGACGATTTAGTAATTGCGGATCTAACAGACCTTAACCCCAATGTATTCTACGAACTTGCAATTAGGCATATGATTGGCAAGCCGCTTGTTCAAATTATCGAGAAGGGGCACAAAATCCCGTTTGATGTTGCCGCATCTCGAACAATATTTATTGACCATACTGACCTAGAAAGCGTCGGACATGCAAAGAAGGAATTGAAAGCACAGATAACTGCTGTAGAAAACGATCCATCGAAGGTTGACAACCCAATAACTGTCTCACTGCAGCTTGAAGCTTTAAAAAACAGCGAGGTTCCGTCAGAGCAGGTCTTGGGGTTAATACAACAGCGCCTGGAGTCTATAGAGAGCGCTGTGCGCAACATCGATGGATACAGTTCACTAGATGACATTATGAGCAAAGTTGAAGAAATCGATAGTACTTGCGAAGATATTGAATCAACTGTCTCGAACACTGAGGCAACATGTGAAGCGATACAATCAACGGCTAACGACATTCAGCTTACCGTAGACGGATTGCAAGGGTAAGGCGTCGCGCCGGCAATACAGCACTATTAGTTGCAACAGGCTATTAAATCTCTCTGCAGCTTCTTGCAAAGAATAATACGAGCGCCGCCACAAACGCCGACGCACGTGGGTATTTAATTACAAAAACAAGTGGAGACAATAGGTGAAAGTTTCTTACTTTGGGTACTCTATATTAAAGCAGAAAAGCGATCAGCAGTACCTTTTTGATTTAAGGCCGTTCATCAGAGCCTTCGTGCAGCTAGATGATGTTAAGTTCAAGAGTCAGTTTAGTTATGCTGATGAGAGTCTATTTCTACTTCCAGTAACTGATAATCTTTACCTATTCCTGATGACCCGTACAAACGAGATCATCAGGAAGATTAAATCGAGCGATTTGTCAGTCACTGAAATTTACGATCTACTTAGCGCCGACGAGCAGATAGGTTTTGCTTCATACGTCTATATGGGGGCTAGCTTCCTCGGGTTCGCTTCAACGGTCATGGCGCCTCGCTCCAAGACCTTCAGTGTATTCCTCAACGAATTGTGCGATGCAATTGGTCTTGGACGATATAACATCATACTCAACCCTCTTCTAACTCAATCAACGAAGGCGGATGCGATGAAAATGGACTTCATCGGGCGCTCCGTTATTCAAGTCACAAAGGAAAATTCCTTTTACGAGGACATTAGGAATTTTTTTAATGGCACTTCAGAAGAATTTGCAGATGTCGACTCATTCGAACTAACGATCAAACCAAGGAGGAAGCAGAATATTGAACCTGCAGTAAAAAAGGTTATTGCAGGCGTTCGAGACGAGGGATTAGATAAAATGATGATCAGAGCCCGCGAAGAAATCGGAGACGAGATAATGGATGTTTATCTCGCTGGCAAAGGCCATGTGTCAGACAACATCATCAAGACAAAAGATCGCACAATTCACGAGCAGATAAAGGAAAAAATCAAAACCAACAGCACCCTTCAGCAAAAGGTCGTAGAGCATGAGTCAAATTCCGAGTTCAAGAAAAAGGAGCCTAATTCTTTTGCTAAGCTTCATGATGCTGACTCCTGGGCCCATCGGATTAGCAACTTATGAGCTGATACAAATATGCGCTCCGTCCTTCAGCCTTGGCCTTGCCTCGGAGCGCACTGCAATAGCCCAAGTAGTATCGGGTTTCGCGTTCACTATGCTAGGGTTCCTTGCTGCCGTTATTACTATCTTGTTCAATTTTACGCAGACATCCTCCTTCCGCCGCTACAAACGGCGCGGCTATTTAGATATTTTTCTGTTCTGCTATTTTTTAACCGTAGCTTCACTAATCATCACCAGCTTTCTCGCGCTAGGTAATTTTTCACACTTGCATCATGGATACTTGTTTTCTGCAATGCTCGCCAGCTTTGCAAACAATATCATGCAGATTGGACTGCTGACATTCGTGTTATGCAATGTGGCGAGAAGTGCAGCCAAAGAAATTTAACATGAACATGAATTTTTGAATTTATACAACCAAGCGATTTGCGCCGCAATCCGCCTCCAACATACGACGTTTCCGTCAGCGGGATTAAAATATGGACTTGAAAGACTTCGTCAAAGACTCATTAGCGCAGATCGCCGAAGGAATAATTGAAGCCAATGAGAGCTTGGCGCATACAGACGCAATCATCAATCCAACGGCCATAACTGTGAACAGCGAAAGTTCTCAAGCTTATGCTCGAACACGACCACAAGCTCGTAGCGATGATCGAACTCGCGTAGTGGAAAAAGTTGATTTCGACATTGCAGTAACAGTTCACGAGAGCGAAAAAACAAATGCGGGCATCAGAGTATCAGTTGTGTCTATTGGCCTAGGCGCAGGAGGTGAGTCCTCAGCACTATCCGGCTCGAATTCACGAATAAAATTCACGGTGCCAATGGTCTTCCCATCAAAAAGAACATAGAAAGTGAACCGAGCCGACACAATCTCCGCAGCGCAATATATTGCACCTCACCCATAAATTTGAGCGCCAGCACAATTGGTAACAGAAAAATGAAAGTAAAGGATGCAGTCACACTTGCCAAGACCCACGTAGTCGAGTTATTCGCTGATGAAGATGTGCGAAACGTTGGGCTTGAGGAGGTTGAGCTGGATATCGATCACAAGCAATGGTTGGTAACAATTGGTTTTTCCAGACCATGGGATGAGCCAAGAAATACTCTCGCTAATCTTGCCGGCGGCGCCAACTTCCCTCGCCGATCATTTAAGATGGTAAAAATATCGGACACGTCGGGTGAGGTTTTGTCCGTCAAGAATAGGGAAGTTTAGAAACGGTGAAGAGTACTATTCTTTTAGACACAAACCTGCTCCTTCTATTCACCGTTGGAAGCACGAAGCGAGAGTATGTTGAAAAGCATAAACGATTGAGTAATTTTTGCCTCCAAGATTTTGACCTATTAGCAGAAACGTTGAGCGCAGCTTCGGCCATCCTGCTGTTCCCAAACACTCTTACGGAAACGTCAAATCTGGCCGCTTACATAGAAGAGCCTGCGCGTAGCGAAATATTTCATACCTTACGCACGATTATCCATGAGTGCGACGAACGGTTTGTCACCAGCAAAGCCGCCATCGATTGCCCAGAGTTTATTAGGCTTGGATTGGCTGATTCCGTCCTGCTGAGCCAGGCCGAAGCTGACTTCGTTGTTCTTACAGCGGATCTGGATTTATATGTAGCCACCGTTACCAGAGGTTCGGAAGCGGTGAACTTCAATCACTTGCGCGATAGCCACTTCCCGGTGGCAATTTGAACCTTCCGTACAGCGGCATTGAATTCGACATTCATTCATGGGGTCTGTTTTCATAGTTCAAGCCTCGCTCAGTTTTATATTTGAGTGATTTACTGCGTTAAGCAGCCAACTATGGCGACTTCGCTCATCCACACCTCCCCCGCCGCCGGTTCAGCAGCCGATACAGCGTCGCCCGCGAGATGCGATGCTCCGCAATCACCTCCGCCGCGTTGTCACCGGTGAAGTCGGCCAGCACCTTCTCGGGGTCGTAGAGCCGCGGCTGACGGATGTACACCTCGCCAGGGCCCAGCAGCGCGCGGATCTCATCGATCACCAGTTCGGCCAGCTCGCGCGCGTTGTCCATGTTGTTGCCCAGGCGTGGCGCCAGTTTGGCGGCCACCTGGTCGACTGTTTGGCCGAGTTCGTCAGGTTGGGTGGCTGGCATCAGTCTCCTCGGTATCCGGTGAATCGCTGCGCCCGGCCCGCCTTTCGGGCCGGGGTAGTTTGTTCGGCGGTGCGACCGGTCGGTGCAGGGGTCAGCAGACTGGGTTGCCGCAGCTCGCGCTCAGCGGCATCCCAGTGGTGGCTCTCCCAGGTGTGCAACCGGTGCCGGTGCGCCTGGTGCAGGCACATGACGGTCAGGTCCAGTGGCTCATTCGGCACGCCGGCTTTTTTGACGTAGTACGCCACGCCATTGGCCTTTGGCAGCTTGGCTTCGCTGGTCAGGCCATGCAGGTAGGTGGCGTTGGTGTCTGCATCAAAATGCATGCGCCCTGGCCCGCTGCCGGTGAGCTTGAGCCGACCGTAGATCTGATCCTTGGCGGTCCGCGTGCCAATCATGTAGAGCTTGAGGCCGTACTTAGCAGCCTTGTCGTTCGTCGTGGTGTCGACCGGCTTTGGCGGCGTGAAGATTGGCGCTTGGCGCCGCCCCTGCTCGTTGTGCCCTTTGATGGGGATAAAGCCACGCGCGCGATTGCGACGACAGTAGGCGAGCACAGCATCCATCGTCATGCCGTCGGAGGCGTCGATGCTCACGCCACGCAGGGGCATATCGCCGCCCCCCGCGTTCTTCACTGGCGTCTTAGCCCACACTTCGTCCAGCGCATCCCAAGTGGCGGGTTCCAGGGGGTTGCCGAGCACAACTCCGTAGGCAACGCGCCAACTTTCCATCTCTCGCCCGTACGCCGTGATCTGGTATTCGAGCCGCGGCTCGCCGCTGCTCTCGCCCCCTCGCTGGACGTCGACAGCCCCGACCAGTACTAAGCCTCCGTGGGGGCACGTCCATGAGGGATAGCGCTCTACGCGATCGACCAAGACTTCGACTTCCGGCGTATCCGGCTTGAGCCGCCACGGTTTCGCCAGGGTGCCATTCCAGAACTCGATCAGCTTCTCTGGCTTTCCGCGCCGCTCCTCGTGCTTCGCCTCGAGGTAACGACGCACAAGGATCTCCATGCGCGATTCGCTGAGCGTGGAGTACAGCTCGCCGCCACCCTCCAGGTCGAACCCGCGTACGCCGGTGAACGATGCCGTAGCCTGCCAGCCGAGGTCTGGATCGAGATCGGCCTGCCGGATGGCTTCGTTCTTCTGCGCATTGGTCCACAGCGCTCCACAGCCCTCAGCAACGCACAGGTACCGTGCGGTGTCGGGTCGGTGCTGGCCGTAGACCACGTGGCTGACGTCGGCGTCTGACAGCCATTCGACCTGCCCCCAATCCAGCCGCTGCGGGTGCCCGCAATCAGGACAAGCGACCAGGTAGCGCTGTCGATCGCTGATGGCCATTTCGGCGCTGATGGCCGAATGGTCCTCGATGGTAGGCGTACCGCCGATGACGATTTTGCGGTCTGGGAATGTCTTGGTGCGGGCCTTGGCGAGCGAGATGGCGTCACCCTGCCCTTTGACGTCGTGCGAGACGTCGTCGGGCTCCTCCACCAGCACGACGCGCGCATCAGTGGATTTCACATTGGCGGGACTGTTCGCGCCCGCCAGCATCAGGAACCCGCCCGGGAAGCCCTTGAAGTCGTTGGTGTTGGCCGGGTCGTTGCGCTTGTCGACCGGGATCCGCTCTGCCAGTGGTGCCGTGGCTCGGATTGTGGGGTCGAGCTTTTCGCGCACGAATCGTTTGGCCGCGCCGTCCTTGGCGAACAGCGCAATCATTGCGCACGGTGCCTGGTGAATCAGGAAGCCGATGATGTTGAGAACCACGGAGACGGTCCAGCCGATCTGCGATGGCTTCCGGAAGACGATCTCGGTGACGGCAGGATCATCAAACGCTTCCAGAATCTCGCGCAGCACAGGGACCGCATCTGACCTGAACTGTCCGCTCCGCGACCCAGTCGCGACGTAGCGGTGGCGCTCCGCCCATTGGGTAATGGTCAGTCGCTCCGATGGCCGCACGCGGCGTACGGTGCGGCGAAATACGCGCTCTGCCGGCAAGGACAACGCCGCCAGAAAGCCAGGCGGGAGCCGCGTACCCGATGCGGTTTGCTCGGCGCTTGACGTCACGCTGAGGCCTCTTCGTGCGCCTCGGCATCCACCGCGTCCGCCATGCGCTCGAGAGCGCGGTCGAACTCACGGTCGATAGCCCGGCCACGCTCGAGATCGGTGCCCAGGCCGGCCAGCTCCGCCTTGAGCTGCGCCCGCAGCCCCTGCATAGCGCCCAGGAACAGCGCCTGCTGGGTGTCGAGACAGAGTTGCAGCTCATCGTCGGAAACCAGGCTGCCCTCTTCGCGCTTCCTCTTGGTCCGCAGTGCAATGGCTTCCTCGGCCGCTTTCCAGTGCCGTGGATCTCGACCCCCAATGACCTCCATGAGCAGGTCCAGCAGCTCAGGGTCTTCGTGTCCGTCGGCCTTTGCAGCCTGGACGCGATCTTTCAGAGACGGCCGCCCCATTGAGTCTGTCGCGCCCTGTTGTATCGGCAGTCCGGCGCAAGCCTGCTCACGCGCCGAAATTCCTCCAGGATCGGGGACAGGCGACGGTTCGGCCGCGCGACGCAGCATCTGGAGCACGGTGTCGCCAGCCTCGAGCCGGTCACCCGCGCGCTCGGCGCGATCGCACAGCCATTGCACCACGTCGACCAGGCGGTACCGGTGCGATTGCCCGTTCTGCCCGCGCTGCGCGATCGGACACGGAATCTCCTCGTGGATCCACCGCCGAACGGCTGCAGCCGTCCAGGTACCGACCTCCAGCTCATCGAGCTGCGCCACCAACTGGCGGCCCGACAGCAGCCGCTCGCGATCAGCCATGGCCACGCCCCATGTGACGGTGAATCACATCCGCCGCACACCCTAAGCCCCCGACCTGTGAACCGATCCGGCAACCCGCGCGCCTGCGAAAAAACTGCGACTTTCTATGCCCGCATGGCGTGCGGCTAGGGAGGACCCGTGGGCATTGGCGGGCAACGGCTTGATGGAGGCGGGTCCTGCCTGGGTCCGACTGAATCGCCATTGGGTCCGGGTATACCTGGACCCACTTTTTCCCGTCGTTACGGGCTAAACGGCACTGGGTCCGGGTTGTCCGGGTGAAATCTCGCACACATAGGGGGTGCGGTAGCGCTGGTTGTTCGTCTCGCGTGCGTGCGCGGGCGGGCGTGTGCGCACGAGGGAGGCCGGACCGCTGGACCCAGCCCATGATTCCGGCACTTTTTACCCGGACCCAAGGTGGACCCAGCCCGGACCTACCCCGGACCCAACGCCGCACGTTGCCCGGCAGACGCTGGCCCACCACCAGCGAAACTACCGAGCGTTGCGCACGCGCAATCTCAGAATACATCGTCGACCTCCGGAGCAGGCGCCGAGACTCGGGCTGGCGCTTCAGCCGGCCGTTCGTAGACGCGTGGCCGGCTAGGCGCCTCCTGCTTGCCGAGGCGACGCTGGGTCCAACCAAGGCGCGTCATGATCCGCCCCATTCGCCCAGACTCCTGCTGTGTATGCCGGCCGAAGTCGACATGCACCGCCCACCGCAACAGGTCCGACACACTGGCTCGATGCACTTGCCGCCCTGGGCCTGTCACATACCGCAGCGTGATGGACTTGTTCTCGGCCGGGTACTGCTCTTCACCGCCCTTGCCTGCCAGCCACTGAGCCACAGGCACTGCCCACGGATCATCTTGATAGCGGGCGTCCTGCTCCTCCTGGGCCGACTCTGGCACCTGCCACCAAGACTCGTCGCGTTCGCAGGCCTCGCGGTAGCGAACGCTGGCCTCAGCCCACAGTTGGTCTCGGTTCTGGCGTAAGCCTGAGCGATCGACGAATCCGGCCCGCACCGGTAAAAAGCGGCGCGCCCCAGTGTGATCACGCAGGTACTCACTCTCGTTAGTGGTGCCGACAAACACACACTGCCGGGGATAGTCACGCGCGACGCGGCCGTAACTGGGCCGGTACGTGTCCTTCTGCGCAGAGAGGCCGGCCTTGACCTTGTTGACGTCGGGCTTGGATAACGCGGCGATCTCGGCGAGCTCAATCACCCACTTACCTGCCAACGCTTGGTAAAAGTCCTTGTCGCCGAACGGCTGGCTGGTGTCCATGAACCACTCGGGCCCTACCAGCTCGCGGATGCCTGAGCTCTTGCCCAGCCCTTGCGAGCCCTCCAGCACCACCATCGTGTCGACCTTGCAGCCGGGGTGCCGCACGCGGGCCACGCAGCTCAGCATGAACAATCGGCTGACGGCCAAGGTGTAGTCGTCGTCTGCCCCTCCGAAAAACGCAGTGAACAACCCGTCCACCCGAGGCACGCCATCCCATTCCAATGCGTCGAGATACTCGCAGACCGGGTGATACGCGTAACGGGTAGCCACCATCGAGACCGTCTCGGCCGCCAGTGATTGCGACACGCTCATGTCGTAGCTGTACGGGTGGCCAAACCAGGCCGCGATCTCACTCAGCTCCGCGTCGGTAACTTCCCGGCGAGTGCCGCCGAACGGTGGCTCGCGCGTCATCACGATTCGATTGGCGAAGCTGTCGAGTCGCAGCAGCCCGGCCCAGGCCGGATCTCGCTCCAAGATCAGCGCGACGTTGTGCTGATTGGCCTTGTACCCGCCAGAGCGCTTGGAATACGTCAACTGCTGCCGCCACCGCCCACCGCGCGCTCGCTTTGCAGCAGCGACCACGATCTGTCGCACCGCATCGAGCCCCTGCTCTGCGTGCAGATCGTTAAAGTCAGTGCGGCCCGTGCGATTCTGGAAACTCGGCCAGCACCAGGCGCCTCGCACCGCCTTGGCGGCGTCTATTCCCTTGGACTTGCCTGGGTTCTTGCGCTGGGTGTGGTCATCATCGCAACACACCACCATCCGATGATGGTCGTACTGCTCACGCCACAATGCCGCGACCTCCGGCAAATTGCCGGCATCAAAGCACACCAACACCGGCCAGCCCGTGGCCATGTAGATGGAGACCGCTGTGGCGTAGCCCTCAGCCAGGCCGATCACGACATCGTCGCCATCCACATCCAGCTCACCGACGATCGAGAAGGCGCCCTGCTTCGGCGTGCCGCTCAGAAACCGCTTTTCGCCATCCGACTGGATGAACTGCAGGCCGACCAGCTTGCGCTCGACCGAATAGAGCGGCACCACAAGCGAGTCCCGCATCACGCGGGCGCCGATACGATCGATGCCCTTGCGGTCCAGATACGGCGTTCGTCCATGCTCGCGCGCACGCGACCAAAGTCTGCGGGCCCGCTCGGCGCAGCTCTCGGCGGCCTCCTTGGCGTCCTTCGCGCGCTGCGCATCCATCGCCTTGCGATGCTTCGCGATCTCCTCGAGCTGCGATCGGTCAAGCTTGCTGTCCGGCGGCTCGAACTTACCCCAGGTATCGGCCCAGTAGTTCTTCCACCAGCCGATGACCATCGAGCCGCCATCGCGCAGCGTGATCAACTTGGCGTAATAGCGGCCGGTGTCCTTTTTCGGTGGCTTACCCACCACCTCGCGAGACACCGGGCAGTAGGTGCGCTTGTCCAGCTCCAGGGACTCGACGATGAGGCCTTCGGCGGCAAGTTGATCGATCGCATGCACGATCGCCTCGTGCGTGGACGTAACCGTCACGGCAGCTGCTCCGCGAGCTCTTCCAACACCTGCTTCGCAAGACTCGCTGCCGGCGCCAGCTCCAGTCGGCACGTGCGCACACTGACCCACTCGCCGGCCAGCTGCACATACACGGGGTAACTCTGCCCCGATGTCCCCGGTATTGGGCCAGAACGGTAGATGCGCACCCGTCCGCAAGGGCTCTGCAAGTAATTCGTGTCACGCACCCGCTGCCAACCCGGCAGTAAATCCTTCATCGCAGCGGGCGCCGCGACAGCCTCTGGGGCCGAGTCGAACAGTTCGCTCACGCCTCCTCCCCCGGCTCCGTCTGGCGGTCCAGGAGGCAGTCCGAGCAAATGGCGTAATCAGGACGATCATTGCGGCCACCGCAATCGCCGCACACCAGCACTCGCTGCGCCGGGCTGCACCGATTACTCAGCGCCTGGTGCAGGTGCAGATCCTGTAAGACCTGGGCACGATCTACGACATCAGCCATTGCCTGCCCCCGACTGCACCTGAGCCACCCGCGCCGCCACACTCGCTAGCGCGGCCTGCGCGTCAAAGATGCGATCCATCAGTGTCGGGTCTCGACGCAGGTCGTCCGCATCAATCACCCCGTCGGCCAGGGCCTGCGACAAGCCGCTCAAGCACTCCCCGGTTTGGGTCATCACCCGACCCACCGCCTCGCCATCCGTGCACGCAGCGGTCTGAGGTGTCTCGGCGGCCAGAAAGCCATACCGCCGCGCCAAGCGCGTACGGGCAGCCTGCTGGTACGGATCCGGCAAGGCAGCTACCCACGCCTCCTCCAGTTCCACCGGCAGATGCAGTGACCCATCCACGTATCGCTGCACCCGTTTACGGATACGGCCAACCGCCTTCGCGTAGTCGCTGTACGAGCCGCGATCCTGCGGCGGCTCCAGATCGAGCGACCGGGCATGTTCCGGTACCAGCCCGTGGTACGCACGGGCCAACGCCTCCGAAAAATCGTCCAATGAAAAACGCGTCTCAGCCGTAGCGCGCTGGAGATAGAACACCAGCACATCCACGCGCGTAACGTGGGTCTGTCCAGCACCGGACATAGGCAGAGGCTCAGACATCGAACATCCTCATCGGCATGGGGCAAGCAGCAGGTAATACGACCGATGCAGATCGATCGAATGAGCAAAGAAAAGCCGACCGGCTATGTAAGCCGGCCGGCAACGGGGCGGGCGCCATGGAACGCCCTGGGGAGACTCGGGGAGACATCAAGCGGCGGCCTCTGGTGCGTCACCAAATACATCCGGGCGCAATGCGTAGCGGGTGACTTCACCTTCCGTGGCCTCCTCTACCGCTCGGCATCGCTCAGCTGGCACACGCCCCCGCTTTCGCCACTGGGAGACTGTCATCGGCACGACGCCAAGCTTGTCAGCGAGCGCTGCTGCGCTCCCGCAATGCTCAATCGCTTTGTCCAGTTCAGTCATACAGAAAGTCAACACCATGTTTCATGGTTAGTCAACATTTTGTTTTGACTTGCCGCGCAGTGAACTAAACACTTCGTTTATGAACCGTGCAGAGTTACGCGCCTCTCGCTTCCGGGAGCTCCTGGGGGGAAGGGGTGGACAAGTCAGACTGGCCGAGGCGCTAGGCCTCGAAGTGCCCGTTATTAACAACTGGACTCGTCGCGGAGTTGCCAAGTCCGAGATGTACCGCGTAAAGGAACACTTCGGAGTCAGCTATGAATGGCTAGATGGTGACCCTGAGGCTGCCAAGTATGGCGATCGTGAAGATGCGCTCGAATACCCTCTAGACTCATCGCTGGAGCAAGCCCCCACGCGAGGCGATGACGTTCCACTCATAAGCTGGACTCAGGCCGGTGACTGGGAGCCAACCTTTGACCCCTATTCGCCTGGTGAAGCAGAGGAATGGCTCCCGAATCCAACTCGAAGCGGCCCTCATACTTATGCCCTGCGTGTGGTTGGAGAAAGTATGTGGCCTACGTTCAGCGATGGGGACATCATCTTTGTCGATCCCGAGCGCAGCCCTCGCCACAATGATTTTGTTGTCGCCCGTTTGGCCACAAGCGACCGGACGACCTTCAAGCAGCTCAAACTCGATCAGAACGGCAATGGAACCCTTCACGCCGTGAATGACAGGTACCCCGACCCAATCATCCCAGCTGATGAGAACGTATTCATCAAAGGCGTCGTGGTATTTAGCGGACGCGCCTGGTAGTCAACCGTCTATCAGGCCGCCCGCCAAAACAAAACATATTGTTGACTTAAGGAAACGTGGCGTTTATGTTCGAACTCAACATTTTGTTGAGCGCCGAACATGCAACACGAACTCGCAGCACCCCTCAGCCCCACGCTTGAGGCCCTAATCGGCCACACGGGTTTCGTACCCGTTACCGTCCACACCGCAGCCACGCAACTGCGCACCACGCCGAAGTTCGCGCACAAGCCCGAACTGCTGGACATGGACCTGAGCCCGTGGGTGCCGTGCACGATCACCGGCGGGCGGTTTCAGGCCGGAATTCCCGCTGAATACACAGTGGAGCTGAAGGACGGCGACCTGCTCACGCTGGCGCCGGACGGCCTTCTGTTCGTCCAGCGCTCGACCCTCGACGACATCGACCGCCTACGCGCCAAGCATGCGGGCGACGACTGGATGTCGATGTCATTCGGCGAGTACCGGCGGGCGTTCCCCAGCCTCGATATCGCCGTCCGCGACTGGCTGTTCCTCTCCGACTGCCGCTGGCACAAGCAGATGAAGGCGGCCCAGGCATGAGCCGCGCAACGTCATTCAGGCAACGAGTTGAACAGGTGCGATTCTCTGACGATCAGCACGTGGTGCCCCTCGTCTCTTGCGGTCGCGGCCGCTTCAATCTTCCGGCCGTAGGTGGCGTGAACCCACGCCGGCGTGCACAGATCACCGATCACCAGCACATCCACCTGTGCGGAAAAGCCCGACTTGTACTGGCCGCCCGCCTTTTCGATGCAGGCCACTACACGCTTGCGCGGGCCGTACGAAAAGGTGCCCGTCAGGCAGAACGCACTGCCAGGTATGAGCAGCTCTGGTTCCGGTCGAGTCAGCGGCAACCAAGTCGGCAAATTACTCTCGTGGGCCTCATCTACGCGAGTGAAGTCGGCGAGCAATTCCATCAACTCGCGCTGCTCGTCTGCGTCCAGCTCACCATCGGCAAGCATCGCTCGCAGTCTGTCGTGGATGATCCGCCCTTCCCAGCTAACCGATGCTTGGAAGCGGCCATCGAGCCAGCCCAGCAGGAATTCAGCCTCTTCCTGCACCAGAGTGCCGTCGGCCAACACGCCTTTGCACAGCCCGATCAACTCATTGATTTCTGCGTCTTTGACGTAGTCCGGCTCTACAGCGCGTCGCCAATCCGAGTCACTCATTCCACCCCCGGCAGTTCAACCCCTTCACTGATCGTAGCAGCAAGCTGCTCACGGGTGACCACCACGAGGGACGAATCTGCGGCCGGCCAACGGAGCACACGCAGCGTCAATTGTTCCCCATTCGCCTCGACAACCTGCACAGACAGGCCTTCAGTCGGTGGCCAGTCAGCGTATGCAGACGCTTGTGAATGCAAGGTGTCGCCAACCCGAAATTCACCACGCCTAACCACCTTGCGAAAAATCTCTGGTACCGGCCATGCAAGGGGTGGCTGGTCTTTTTCAGGTTTTGCTCTCTCAGTCATAGCACTTTTGATGGTAGCACCCGGGGTGCGGTCATGAACGGCCGCTCCAGCCATCCTAGCGCCGCCCTCACGCGGTTCCGCCGCAAGCTCGACGCGCAGGCCGCAATGCAACTGCGAGCCGAACTTACCCGCCTCATTGAAGAGAACGAATCACTGCGAGCGGAGCTGCACGCAGCCCGGGCCGATGCCGAGTGGGCCCGACAGCAGATCGACTATCTGGATGAGCTGTTGGATGAGCAACGCCCGGGGGCTGCACGCGCGATCACGCCGTCTGGTCAGTTCCTCCGCGTCCTTCTGCCGGAGAGCCACGCATGACCCGCGACCGCGTCGATGAGCCCTACCCGGCCCCGGGCACTGTTGCGCATGCGCAACACCCCGCAGGCCGCCTGTGCGAGGGCCATACCCGCAACTTGTTGCTCCTCAGTGTCGAGAGGGCAGCCATCGAACTCTCCAACGCTGGCGGCGATGTGATGGATCGCCGCCACACCCGTAACAGCGAGCAACGGCTCGTCCGAATGCCGGACGGCCGACGGCTGAAACTCACAGCGGAGGTCATCCGATGATCGGCCAACCCTTGTTCTCAATCGAGCCCCACAGCGCCGGCGCATTCCGCGCCCGCATGGCGCGGCGGCTGCTCCAGGCTCAAGGCCTGCACGCAGCGGCAGACACCCTGCGCCGCGCCTACAACAACCGCCGGGCAGCACAGGAGCAGCTGTTCTGCGTGTTGGTCGACGGGCGCGCCATCAACACCTACGCGGCGAGCCGTGCCGAGGCCCAACTCAAGTATCCAGCGGCCACCGGCATCGTCCCAGTCACGCAGGCGGGGTCCAACGAATGAAACAGACCGCTCTATTCCCCCTGCCCGCCGGCGCCCCGCCTGCAGCTTGCCTGCCCGTGCGCCGGGCCATCGAACAAATCTCGCAGGCTGTCTCGCTCACCGACAGCCGAGACGATCTGGTGACCGTCACCCTGCCGCGCTACCAGCTGGAGGCCGTGGCCACCGCCGCGATCGCCGGCGACCACCCGGAGCAATCATGATCAATCCCGAGCAAGCTGAACTCCCGGACCTCATTGACGCTTGGGTGCGCATGCAGCGCCAAGCACAGGCTGACGCCGAACACGCAGACGCGGTCGCCATTCAGGCGCGGCGCAGCGCCGACCAGGCAAAAACCCTGCACTCGGCCATCCGCGCGCGCATGCGCACCTTGGGCGTGCAAGCCTGCACCCACAATCACTGCGTGTACCAGCTGGACAAGGGCCAGCTACACGCCACAGCGGCACCCGATGCCCGCTACCTCGAACATCCAGGCGAACTCCCCCTGGATAAGGAGAGCGTGGCGTGATGCCCTACGCCGCAGCCTCCAGCGTGCAATCCACGTGTACGGCGTCGAAGCCCAGCGAGACCTTGCCGTCCTCACTTCGTCGCAGCACCCCGGCATCGGTGAGTGCCTTGACATCCCGCAGCACCCCTGTGGGATCACGCTCCACGCGCCGAGCCAGCTCGCGCAGCCCGATAGCGCCTACGCCGCACAAGGCACGCAGCACGCCCAGCCGGTTGGTGGTGAGCAGGTCAAACAGCAGCTCCGCGCTGGCAAAGGCATGCACCGCATCGCCGCCATCACCACCGGCGTTCAACGCCGACAGCGCGCTCGCCTTGAATTGCTCCGTGGTCTGCACGGTCAGGGTCAGCGTTGCCATATCAGCCCTCCAGGTTGTCGATGGCTGCGAAGAAATCGATGAGCAGCTGCTCGGGCGAGGTGAACGCGTAGTCGCGTTCCTCACCGTGCTCGTGAATGTGCCCGCCCTTGCCGGCCTCGTTATCGAAGCGCAGCACGCAGGCGCCATCCATCACGTACGCCAGCCGGAACTTGAACAGATGGTCCGAGCCCGGCACCGGAGTCGCCAGCTTCCAGATCACCACCTCTGCGAACGCGTTGGCGCTGAGAGTGATGCGGCGGTTGATGACGGCTTCGGCTTTCATGTTGTCAATTATGACAACACTGGTATTTGTTGTCAACGGAGACAACACACGCCCCGACAAGCGGAGATAGCCGCATGACCCAGATCCCGCTCGACCACATCCGGCCTGATCCAAACCAGCCGCGCAAGCACTTCGACGAGGAGAACATCCGGGAGCTGGCAGACAGCATTCTCCTGAATGGCCTGATTCAGCCGATCACCGTCCGGCTGGACCCTCAGTCCAACACCGACGGCGCAGACCACTACCTGATTGTGGCCGGCGAGCGCCGCTATCGCGCGCACAAACTGCTGGGCTGGCCGACCATCGAAGCTGCGGTGATCGAATCGACAAACCGGGCCGGCCTGGCCGCGATCCAGATCGTCGAAAATCTCCAGCGCGAAAACCTCTCCACGGCCGAGCTGGTCCAGGGCATCAGCGAGCTGGTGGAAATGCCCGGGAACACCGGATCGCCGCTCGGCGTAGGTGGTGTAGCCGCGATGCTGGGCAAGTCCAAGACCTGGGTGAGCCGAAGAGCGAAGATCGCCCGCATGGCCGAGCCCATCCGCCAGCTCGTGGCCGACGGCCTCATCACCGATGTGGATGCGGCCGACGCGCTCGATGCGCTGCATGCCGAGTTCAAGAGCCTGGCTGTCAACGCCATCAAACAGATACGCGGCGAGCAGGTCCGACACGATTGGAAAGCGCCCTACACGCTGGACCGCGCAGGGTTCCGCGAATGCCTGCAGCGAGCACGTGAGCGTGCCAAGGCCGCCGAGGAGGAACACGCACGCAATGCGGCGGACCCTGACTACGTGCTCGTCGGCGAGCGCTGGGAGCATCGCCCCCAGCAGAGCAACAAGTCCCAGGCCGAGCAAGATTCCGACAGGGCCAGGCGACAGGCCAACGAGCAGCTACGCCCTCTGCGCGAACAGATGAACGCCACGCTGCGGCAGATTCGGCAGCAACTGTGCATGCCGGCGGACGAGCACAGCTACTGCGCTTTGACCACCGGTCAACTGTTCAGCACTGACTTTGTGCCGCACGGCAACGCGGCGAAACCTGTGCCCGACTGGAACGCGCTCACGCGCAACTTCCGGGCAAGCGTCACCACCACGGAGCAGCTCGCGCGACTGATCGGTGCCCTAGCGCACGTAGGCGTGACCGCGCCGGGCTGGCAGGTAGACGGATTCAAGGAGCTGGAGCTTTCAGGCCAGCAGCTCGACACCATCGTTGAGTGGCTCAAAGCGCACCCCACCGGCCGCCTCGCCATCGATGATGAGCCCGCCGTGGCCGTTGCGCATGCGCAACCCGACGTCTGCATGACGCTGGACGAAGCCATCGGCACCTTCATCGCCGAGCGCTGCGAGCTATCGCCGGCTGGATCTACTCGCATCGCAGACGCCTACGACGCCTGGCTGGACTGGTGCCAGGCCACCGGGAACCGGGCCTGCGACCAAGCAGAGTTCTCAAGGCAAATGCAGGCCGGCGACGTCACCAAAAAACGGCGCGAGGACGCGCACTACTTCATCGGGCTCGCGCTGCTTGGTGATGAAGCGTTAGGAAACGCTCGGCATGAGGGAGGCGATCAGAATGGAACGCGAAGTGTGTAACGAGGCTTGCGCCGAGCTCCATGCCGTTGTTAGACGGCGCATGGCGCCGTGCTTGACAACCCAGCGCGCGCCGGCGCAGGCTTGCCGTACGGAGTGTAGTAGCTCCATGACTAGCGGCACCCGCGCCCGACAGCTACGCGGTTTTTTTGTGCCCGGCATTCGGATTAGTCCGACTATGGCCGGGAGGGCGACGGATACAACACGCGTTCGCGCGAAAGAAGTCCACCGTCTAGTCACGGCTACTAACCTCCCGGCCACCTCGCGGGGCTGTGTAGTAGCGGCTCCGCGAGTTCTCAGAACTCGACTAGGAGTCGCCATGACACAGCTCACCATCGGTGAACGCACCATTCGCGCCCGCGACGGGCGCTTCTCTCTCAATGACCTGCATCGGGCCAGCGGCGGCGCTGAACGGAATACCCCTAACCGTTGGATTCGCAACCGAGAAACGCAGGACCTGATTAAGGAAGTAGAGCAAACGCCAGATTTGGCGTCTGCCCCCATCGCTACCAAGCGCGGTGGTCACGGGGCCGGCACGTACGCCTGCAAAGAACTGGTCTACGCCTACGCGATGTGGATCAGCCCCAAGTTTCACCTGCACGTGATCCGCGCGTTTGACGCGCTGCAGCAGCACGCACCGCAAGCCGCCCAATCCGCGCCCGCCGACCACATCGTCAAACCGCCCGACATGCTTAGCCTGCGCGTGCTGACTTCGCTGGATCACGAGGGCAAGCAGCACAGCACCATGCTGGGAGATGATGAATTCATCTGCTCATGGGACACCCTGCCAGACCACCTTCACTCAAGCACGCGCGTGAGCGCGGATCAGCTACTGGCCATCCAAAACGAATGCGTTCGGCTGCTGGCAGCCATCGCACGATTCGCGGAGCGCCATAAATGATCGCGTTTAGCAGGACCTGCCGGGCAGCGCTGAGCACACCAGAGAGTTCCGGCGCAGGGCCGGTCGTTCGGGATACGACGTCATCACTACGCGCACGCCCTACTAGGCCAAGTAACCGCCATGATCGCGTCCGCAGCCGCCCACAGGCGCTGGTCGAGCTCCACCGGCTGAACCCTGCAACGGTTGAGTTGTGCCTCATCATTGCGAGCGTCTGTGATCTCCAGCACGCGCCCGTAGAAGCGCTCGCCGTCCAGCTGCTCGGCTTCAAAGAAGACTCGCTCACCGTCTTCAGTGTGCAATTCAACGATGCAGCCCACGTCCGGGAGTCGCGCCGCGTAGTCCGTCCAGTCACCCAAGTCCTCGATCGTGCAACGCCAGTGATCCCCGATCCGTCGTGTGAACTCAGCCATCAATCGCTCCATGCAGTTCTCTCTCCGCTGATAACGGACTGCAGCAACAAAACCGGACACGCTGAAAATGATCTCCGAGGAGGTGGGAGGTGACTGGCGAAGCACCGACGATTGACTGGGTGACACCGCATAAGCTGGAGCAGCTCACGGGTTTGACCGTCAAGGCCATGCAGCGGAAGCGAGAGCGCGGTGTTTGGCGCGCGGGTGAGCAATACCGCTACGATGGGAAAAACGTGCTCTACAGCATCCGGGGATACAACAAATGGGCAAACTCCCTGCCGGCATCGAGATCCACCGCGGGCGACTAAGAATCGTCTTCATGCTCGATGGGCGCCGCCGCCGTCGCAGCCTGGACCTGCCGCCCACAAAGACCAACATCAACGGCGCCGAGCGTTTGCGCGCTGAGATCCTCCGAGCAATAGCGGCCGGTACGTTCCGATGGTCCACGTTCTTTCCTGAGGGCGACGATGCCGCCATCGAGGACAAGACCGACCTCTTCGAGTCAGTGGCCGAAGACTGGTACGAACTGCACACGCACGTGGCCAAGTCCACACGCTTGGGCTACCGCCGATTCCTCGACTACACCTGGTTGCCTGAATTCCGAGGCCGACCGATCCAGAGCATCACCACACTGGATATCAAACGCGTCGTGGCCACAAAAAAATGGGGAGCCAAGCGCGCCTACAATGTCATCAGCTGCCTCCGCCTGATCTTCGATCACGCCATTGAGGCCGAGCTAATCGACGCCAATCCCTGTGCAAAGCTGAAACTCAGCAAACCGCAGAAACCGCTACCTGATCCCTTCAGCCAGGCGGAAGCGACGGCGATCCTGGAATACCTCGAGCAACATGAGCCAGGGTGGCACAACTACTTCGACCTGGTGTTCCACTCAGGACTGCGGCCCAGTGAAGCCATCGCACTACGGTGGCCGCAAGCCGATCTGTTCAACGACCGGGTCCGCATCGAACGGGCGCATGTGGCCCACGAGGACAAGGCAACCAAAACCAACAAGGTCCGCGACGTGCGCCTCAACTCCCGAGCCCGGGCGGCGCTGGAACGCCAGAAAGCCAGCACCTACCTCGCCGGCGACCACGTGTTTCTGCACCCCGGCACCGGCGAGCCCATCAAGGACGACAAAGCCCCGCGCAAAGCGTTCACCCGCGCATTGAAGGCACTGGGCATCCGACATCGCCCCGCGTACAACGCACGTCACACCTACGCCACGGTCGGCCTCATGGCTGGCGCCAATCCCGCCTGGATGGCCAGGCAAATGGGTCACTCACTCAAGGTGTTCTTTGAGGTCTATGCGACGTGGATCGAGGGGCAGGATGGAGATGCGCAGATGGAAAAAGTTGAGACGTTCCTTGCCGCCGAGAAGAACGCATGAGCGTAGAGCTGGCCGAACATGTAGCTGTCATCAGCGACATCATCGTCGGTCTCGCCGCCTTCATGACCGCAGTCGCTGCGCTTTGCGGATTAAGTACTTGGCGCACGGAGATCGCGGGCCAAGCTCACTTTGAGGCCGCAAGAAAGCTTAACCTGGCTACGTTTAGGCTCAAAGGTGCAATTGAAACATGCAGACATCCGGTGTTCGCGGTCTCGGAGTTTCCCCCTGGAGACTATCCGACAGCAGGGGCGGAAGAGCGCCGACGAAATTTTGAACGCTACACTCATGCCTACCGAAACAGATGGGAGCCGGTTCAAGAAGCTTTCGCCGAGTTCAACTCTATAGCTGTGGAATGCGAAGCCCTTTGGGGTCACGAATGCGTACGTGCTGCAGCTGCTATGAGACGCCGTGTGTTTCAACTGCGTGACGCGATCTCGCAGTATCTCTCATCGCTCGCGCCGGAAAATGCAGTCGCCCTGCGTACTAGGGAGCAACAAGATGCGAACAGACGGATACGGCTTTGGGGTGTGACTGTGCCTGAGACGGAGACCGAGGCTGTGGATGATCAGTTCGCTAGAGATGTCGAAGCGGCGATCGCCGAAATTGGCACTCTCACGAAGAGGCATTTGAGGCACTGAGCGGAGCACATTGCCCCCGCTTTGCCCCCAGCCACTCCAAGTCATTGAAAAAATGGTCGGGGCGGAGGGATTTGAACCCCCGACCCTCTGCTCCCAAAGCAGATGCGCTACCAGGCTGCGCTACGCCCCGACGGTGACCACAAACAGGCGGTATTCCACACACCCCTTCGTGAACGATCTGGATCCGGCCACTGATGGGTAGGCTCCAGGCCCGCGGCGGCTGGATCGACTCCGTACCGGCGTCGCGGGCGGCGGATTGTAGCAGGTTCGTCCGGCAATCGGTCAGCCCGTCTGGGGATGGGTCGAATCGCGGCATGGTAGATAGCCGCGGCCACCACGGGCATGCGACAATTTTGGCTGCACCATCAGCCCCTGCCGACTGCATGACAGCCCAACTCATAGACGGACGCGCGATTGCCGACCGCGTGCTGGATCGCGTTCGAAACGCACTGGCATCGCGCGCCGAGAACGACCGCCCCTGCCTCGCCGTGGTCCTGGTGGGCGCCGACCCGGCCTCGCAAACCTATGTCGGCTCCAAGCGACGTACCTGCGAGAAGCTCAACTTTGGCTCGGTGGGACTGGACCTTCCCGCTGACACCACACAGGAAGCGTTGCTCGCGCACATCGACAGGCTGAACGCCGACGATTCGGTCAACGGCATCCTCGTGCAGTTGCCCCTGCCCGCGCACATCGACCCGACGGCCATTATCGAGCGCATCCATCCTGCGAAGGATGTCGATGGCTTTCATCCCTACAACATCGGCCGTCTGGCCCAACGCATTCCTGCGCTGCGCCCCTGCACCCCACTGGGTGTCATGACGCTGTTGGAGGAAAGCGGATTGGACGTGCGCGGCAAGCGCGCGGTGATCGTCGGGGCGTCGAATATTGTCGGTCGCCCCATGGCCATGGAACTGCTGCTGGCCGGTGCCACCGTCACCGTCACCCATCGTTTCACCGAGCGTCTGGATGAAGAGGTCGCGCGGGGTGACCTGGTGATCGCCGCAGCGGGCAAACCCGGCCTGGTGCGCGGCGAGTGGATCAAACCGGGCGCCGTGGTCATCGATGTGGGCATCAATCGCCGTGACGACGGCAAGCTCGTCGGCGACGTGGAGTTCGACGCTGCAAGGGAGCGCGCCGCGTGGATTACACCGGTGCCAGGCGGTGTGGGGCCGATGACCGTGGCCATGCTCATGGCCAACACGCTCACCGCATTCGAAATGCAGCGGCGAGCGTCGCCGGGCGACTAGTCCGATTCAGACTCAGCGCTGTCGTCTGACGCCCCAGCCTTTTCGGTATTAATCCGATTCAGCATGGCCTCATAGGCCAGCGCAACGCTGCGCAGGAACATATCGATCAATTCCTGATCGGGGCGTGACATCGTCGCCGGCCCCGACACGTACAACAGGTGCTGGCCGCCGCCCGTCGATTCGAAGTAACCCGAAAAATGGTCGGGCGTGACGATGTTGCGCTGTTTGCGCAATGCCAGCGTTAAGTTGTGATAGTCGAAATGCGCCAAGGATTCGCGCGGGTTCTGACCGATCATGTCGGTAAATCGGCCTGTTGCAGCAACGATGCGCTCATTCGTCCCTTCCCGAACCGTCGCGATACTGGAGCTGACATACAGCATGTCGGCCGATTCGTAGATCAGCGCGGCGACCTGCTCCAGCACGCCCTGAACAAACTGCTCCACGGATTCGGTTCGAAACAGGTTGGCCGACGCCTGCACCACCTGCAGCAACCCGCGGCGATTCGCCTCCAGCGCTAGCAGGTCACGGTATGACCGCAAGGCGGTATAGACCACCGTGAACAGCTTCTTGGCTGTCAGCTCGGTCTTTTCCTTGTAGTCGTTAATGTCATAGCGGCGGATGACCTCGCGCTCGGGGGCCTGCCCCGGCTGGCCGGTGCGCAGCACGATGCGAGCGAAGCGATTTTCGATCACGTTCCGCACGAAATCGGCCACCTCCAGACCGGCATGGTCCGTCTCCATGACCACGTCCAGCAGGATGACCGCAATATCGCGGCGCTCGCGCAGCACTTCGCGGGCTTCGGATGCCGAGTGCGCCGACACGAATTCCAAACCGCGTCCGGCAAATTCGAAACCGCTGAGCGCCAGCTTTGTGACCGCATGAACTTCTTCTTCGTCGTCGACGATGAGCAGCGGCCAGCGCAAGGCCTCGCCATTGCTCTCCAGCCCTTCGTCGTCGTCTGCAAATACGAGATCGTCGTCCATCACGGCGCCCCAGGAACGTATGGAAAATCAAACGCGAAGCGAGTCCCCTGTCCCGGGGTGCTTTCGCAGCTCACGCGTCCGTCCATGGCCTGCGTGGCAAGGTTATAAACAATATGCAGTCCAAGTCCGCTGCCGCCTTGACCGCGACGCGTGGTGAAGAATGGATCAAAGATCTGTTTGACCTGATCTGCAGGGATTCCGCGCCCATCGTCGGCAAATGTCATCAAAACACGATCTCCGTTGCGCGCGACCGACAAGCTCATTCGGCCCGGCCTGTCGTCGTCGAATGCATGCAACAGCGCATTCATGACCAGATTCGTCACAATTTGCGACCAGTTGCCAGGATGACCAGAGAGAATCAAGCCCTCCTCGCATTCGAAATCCAGCGTATGCGGCGTCTTGCGCAGGTTCGGCGCCAGCGATAGCAGCACGTCTTCCAGATAGGGCCTGACTTCGAAGCTCCGCAATTCATCACTGGACTGGTCAACGGCGACTTGCTTGAAACCTTGAATCAGTTCGGCGGCGCGGCGCAGGTTGCTGAGCAGAATGCCCGCGCTGTCGGTGGCGGTCTTGAGATAGGCATCCAACTGCGACCGCCGGAGTCCACCAGCCAGCATCGCCTCCTGGAGGTCAGTGGTCTGTTCCTGCAAATGACTGGCAGCCGTCACGCCAATGCCGATGGGCGTGTTGATTTCATGCGCCACACCCGCCACCAGCCCGCCCAGCGAGGCCAGCTTTTCCGACACCAGCAATTGTTCTCGCGCGGCTTCCAGGCTTTCCTCTGCGCGCTTGCGTTCGGTGATATCGCGAATCGCACACACCAGCATGGGCTCGCCATCGGACAGCATCCGCCCGATCGAGACCTCCAGCGGAAACTCCTCGCCCGACTTACGCAGCCCAACGCCTTCCCGATCGCCTCGATCCGAGTCACCTAGCGTGCCGGCCAGCATACCGTCGATCAGGTTGCGGACAGTCGAACGCCGGTGTTCGGCGCTCAGATCGACGATGTTCATGCCGACGAGTTCGCTGGCCTCGTAGCCGAACATCCGAACCATGGCCGGGTTCACGGTCTCGATGACGCCACCGTCGCGCACGGTGACCAGACCATCGGGCACCGCCGCCACAATGCTGCGCACCAGATCTTCGGAGGCCCGGCGTACCGCCTGCGACTCCTTGACTTCTTTCGACCGGCGTTCGATGGCATAGCGAATAGTGCGCAGCAGCGCATCGCCATCTTCGTAGTCACCCTTGACGATGTAGTCCTGGGCACCCTGCTGCAATGCCGTGGTGGCAATGGTGTCGTTCTTGAGGCCGGTCAGCACGATGATGGCCGTTTCCGGCGCGACTTCGGTAATGGCGGCAATATTGGCCAGGCCCTCGCCATCTGGCAGTCCCAGATCCAGCAGGACACAATCCACGGAGTGCTCGGCGAGGTGTGCCCGCGCCTCGGACAGCCGGACCACGTGACTCATATCCAGGCCACGGGGAAAGTCCGCCATCGACAAGAAAGTTTCGATCAGGCGGGCATCAAACTTGGAGTCCTCGACCAGCAACAGGCGCATGGGGCCATTGTCGGCAGTTGTCTCAAACGCTGTCACGTCGTTACTCAAATTACTCTCGCCATTGGCGGCCGGCGCTACGCTGGCGCTCGACCTCAGTCGGATTGTAGCGATTCAATGGACGCGAGCAGGCGTTCAGGCTGGCTTCGCGCCTCACCCGGCGTCATGTCGAACCAGCGGCGAAACGCACGATTGAATGCGGTCTGGTCCGAGAACCCAAGCATGAACGCCAACTCGGCGCCTGTCATCCCGGGTTCAGCAAACAATTCCAGCGCAAGCGTGCGTCGGGTGTCATCCACCAAGCGATTGAACGTCCAGCCCTCGGTCGCCAGGCGGCGCTGCAGCGTGCGCGGCGCCACATTCAGCGCGGCGGCGGCCGTGACCAGCTGTGCGTCACCGGCCGCTAAATGCCGGCGCAGCCAGTGTCGCAAACGGCCCTCCGCGCGGCGGGACTGCGCATACTCGGTGAGCAGCCGCTGCGCGTAGCGGTCCATTTGTTCGCGCAACCCGGGGTCGGCCTGGGCCATGCGCAAATCCAGATAGTGGGCCGGAAACTCCAGCGCGGTGACACCGGCATCAAAGTGAACCGGGCATTGGAATAACGCGGCGTGCGCCTGCTGATCATCGGGCGCCGGATGGGGCAGCAGCACGCGCGTGGGCGAGAGGTCCTCGCCGGTAATCCACCGTGCATAGCTCACCCAGCCCGCCAGATTGTGCTCGGCCAGTTGTCGCGTCGGTGGACGCTGCGTCGCCCAGGTCAACCGCAGCTGCCCGTCAGGCAGAGGGGTCAGGCTGGCCTCACCGATATCGGCCACCAGGCGCTGGTAGCGCAGATGGCGTGTCAATGCGTCGCCCAGGGTGTCGCAGCTCATGACGACATAGCCAAGCACCCCGTAGTGTCCTGGCCGGATGGCCGAGCCCACAGCCAACCCAAGATCGGGTCGCCGCAACTGCGCAGCCGCCGCATCAAACAGACGCGCGAACACCGCACCGGGCACCCGGTCGGCCGTCGGGGCCAAGGCCTGGGCAGACAGGCCCACCTGCGACAACAACGCCGGCACGTCACCGCCGGCCTGCTCCACATAGTCCAGCACCGATTGCACATAGCTGACGGCCACGGAGCCCATTATTGACCGCTCCCGGGCCGAATCCGCCGGTCCATGGCGCCATCGGCAAAGGCCTCGGCGCGCACGGTCAAGACGTTCGGGCTATGTTTAGCCATCATTCCAATCAACAAGGAGACACCATGCCCAAGCAGCGGATTGCCATCACCCAGGATTTTCCAGCGTCGCGTGATGCCGTGTTTGCCCATCTCACCGACCACAACAAGGTAGGCCCGATTCTCGGCGCCAAGATGGAGCGCATCAAGGACGGCGACGACGCGCCCAATGGGGTGCACTCCGTGCGCAAGGTGTCCATCGGGCCCCTGTCCTTCGAGGAAACCGTGGTCCGCCACGAGCCCCCGGCCCGCATGGAATACACGGTGACCTCCAAGGCCCCTATCAAGAACCACCGCGGCATCATGCTGTTCGAAGACACCAGCGACGGCTGCCGCCTGCATTACGAAATCCTGTTCGACGGGCGCCTGCCCTTCACGGGCGGACTGATCCGCAAGCAGCTCGAGGCCGCGATTCGTAAGGGTCTCAGCCGCTACGCCCGGTCACTGGCCTAGGCGAACAATCGCCGGGGCCGGACGAACAGCTGCCATACGGAGACACACGATGGAATCACTGATTCTGCTGGCCCTGGCCCCCATCTTCTACGGTTGCATGCTGTGGGAGGCCCTGTACTGGAGACGCCGTGGAGTGGCGCAGTACACCTGGCGCGACACCCTGTCGAACATGACCCTGGCCGGCATGCATCAGGTCGCCGATGGACTGGCCTGGGTCGTACTGCTCGGTCTTTACACGGTCGTTTATCAGTTCCGGCTGCTGGACCTGGACATGGGTCCCTGGGTGGTTGCGGCCCTGTTCATTGGTCAGGACTTTTTCTACTACTGGTTCCACCGGGTGAGCCACGGCATGCGCTGGATGTGGGCCTCGCATGTCACCCATCATTCCTCGGAGCGGCTGAATCTGTCCACGGCGTTCCGCCAAAGCCTCACCTACCCCATCTCCGGGATGTGGGTGTTCTGGCTACCGCTGGCCTGGATCGGCTTCGAACCGCAGTGGGTGGTGCTGGTCGTGGGCATCAACCTCGCCTACCAGTTCTTCGTGCACACCGAAGCCGTGCGGAAACTGCCGGCCTGGGTCGAGTTCATCTTCAACACGCCCTCGCATCACCGGGTACACCATGCGCGTAACGACCGCTACGTCGACCGGAACTTTGGCGGTGTGTTGATCATCTGGGACCGGCTGTTCGGCACGTTTGTCGAGGAGCGTGAGGATGACCCCTGCGAATACGGCATCACCCGCCGTCAGATCCGCACGCATAACCCGATCACGCTGACCTTTCAGGAATGGCGCTACATGCTGCGGCAGGCCACCCAGCCGGGACTGCGCCTCGGTGAGCGCCTGCGGTATCTATGGGGCCATCCCGACTGGGAGGCGGATTCGCTGCAGACTCAGCCCAGCCAGGCGAAGACCCAGGCAATGGGCCAGCCCGTTAGCACCGTGAACAAACCCGCGTAGACGCCCGCCAGCACATCGTCCAGCACAATGCCGGTCCCGCCACCAACGTGGCGGTCGACCCAACGAATTGGCCAGGGCTTGAGGATGTCGAAAAAGCGGAACCAGATGAACGTGATCACCGCCCACACCCAGACCGGCATGGGCGCAACCATCTGCGGAATCGCCATATTGAGCGGGATGAGCGCCAGCCACAGGCCGACGATCTCATCCCAAACAATGCCCGGCTCGTCATGCACTTTTAGCAGCCGGGCACTGGCACCGCAGATATAAAGCCCGAAGAGAAACGCCAGCACCACCACGGCCCAGTACAGCTCGCGCGGCAACCAGCCGATCACCCCGTACAACAGCAGCCCGACCAGGCTGCCGAAGGTCCCGGGCGCAACCGGCGCCAGACCGCTGCCGAATCCGAACGCCCAGAAGTGCACGGGCGTCGTCAGAATGAGTCGATTAGGCGGACGTGGAGTCATGTCGAGCGCTCGGACCGGATTAGAAATGGCGAAAGCCGGAGGATACGGGATCGATTGTCGGCGCGTCGCCCTGCCACTGCAGGCCAGGCGCATCGACCAGTTCACCGATGCACAGGGGCGCCAGGCCCTGCTCGGCCCAGATCGACGCCAGCGTCTGGGCACGCTCGGGCGGCACAGCGACCAGCAGCTCATAGTCATCGCCACCGGTCCAGATCCAAGGCGCCGGCGCCTCGCCCAATGAATCGGCCAGCGCCTGCATGGCAGCGGTCGGGCGCAAGGCATCGGCGTCCAGTCGTGCGCCAAGCCTTGATGCCTTTAGCAGGTGGTCCAGATCAGCCAGCACCCCATCCGAGACATCGATGGCAGCATGCGCCAGCCCCCGCGCTGCCCGCCCGGCCGCACAGCGCGCCTGAGGGCGGTCCAGCCGGGTGAGCAAGGAGGCATCGGGTGTAACCCCCGCAGCGAGCCCGGCCACCGCAGCGGCGGCCTGACCGGTCGTACCGGTTAGCCAGAGCTGATCTCCGGCCTGCGCGGCGCCTCGAGTCAATGGGGCATCTAGGGTTTCGCCCAGGGCCGTCACGCCAATGGTCAACGGCCCGCGGGTGATGTCCCCCCCAACCAGTTCGGCCTCAACCTGCTCGGCTGCCGCCCGAAACCCGTCAGCAAAAGCAGCCACCCAGGCGTCATCGGCCTCGGGCAGCGTCAGCGCCAGCGTCAGCCAGCGCGGCGTGCCACCCATGGCCGCCAGATCGCTGAGATTCACCATCGCCGCTTTCCAGCCCAAGGCATCGGCGGGCACGTCCGGGCGAAAATGTCGTCCGACCACCAGCGTATCGGTGGTTACGAGCAAGGTCGCGCCGGGCGCGGGCGTCAGCGCGGCGGCGTCATCGCCAATGCCGATGCGAACCTCAGCCGAACGGGCGGGACGCTTGAAATGGCGGGCGATGAGTTCGAACTCACCCGTCACCGTTTTGCAGCCTTGACCTCCACCGCACGGGCCTGACGCGCAACGCGGTCGAGTACGCCATTGATATAGCGGTGACTGTCCTGGGCGCCGAATAGTCGGGCCAGTTCCACACCTTCGGTGATGATGACGCGGTACGGGGTTCCGAAATCCTGCGTCAGCTCGTAGGTGCCCAGCAGCAAAATGCCCTGCTCCACCGGATCGATCTGCCCCCAGGGGCGGTCGAGATGTTCGGAGACCTGGCTGGCCAGCGGGCCGGCGGCATGGATAATCCCGCGCAACGCCTCGGCAAACCACTCCGGATCGGCGCTGCGCATGTCCTCGGCCAAGCGGTACTCGGCCAGTAGCGTGGTCAACTCGGCATCGGCCAGACGCCATTGATAAAGCGCCTGAACCAATAGGCGCCGGGTCCAGTGGCGACGATTCGGGCGAGGCTTGCGGGCTGGCTTGGTGGGTTGTTCGCTCACAGCAATCGCATCGCCCGATCAAAGCGCATCATGTCGAGCATGGCTTCAGCGGCCTCGCGTCCCTTGTTGTTCTCCGGGGTCGCCCGCGCCTCGGCCTGCTCGATGTTGTCGACGGTGAGTACGCCAAAGCCAATCGGCAGCTCGCGCTTAATGGCCACGTCCTGCACGCCACGCGCGCATTCGCCCGCGACGAAATCGAAATGGGGTGTGTCGCCCCGTACCACGGCGCCCAGCGCGATCAAGCCGTGAAACCGTCCGGTGCCCGCCATGCCGTCGGCGGCATGGGGGACCTCAAAGGCACCCGGCACGCGGACAAAGCGCATGGCCGACGACGAAATGCCGGCCTCGTGCAGGGCCTCGACAGCACCTTCGACCAGCTTGTCGATGATGTCCACGGCCCAGCTGGTGGCGATAATGCCGATACGGGCGTCGGAGACGTCCTGGTCCAGGGTGATGACGGGCACGCCGAAATCAGCCCGCGTGGTCTTGCTGCGAGCGCGATGATCACTGGACATAGTCGATGACCTCCAAGTCGAATCCTGAAATAGCCGACAACCGCTTGGGTGCCGACAGGACGCGCATCTTGCGCACGCCCAGGTTGGATAGAATCTGGGCGCCCAGACCGTAGGTGCGAAGCTCCTGGTCGGTCGCCTCACGCTCGCCCTGAGGCTCGGGATGCGCCAGCCCGGCGATGCGCGAGACCATCTCCGCCGGGGTTTCGGGGGTCCGAAGAATCACGACCACCCCCTCGCCCTCCTCGGCAATGCGCTTGAGCGCGCTGTCCAGCGGCCAGCCAAAGCTGGCGTGCTGGATTTTGAGCAGATCCGCCAAGGTGTTGCGCACATGCACACGCACGAGCGTCGGCCGGTCTGCCGACGGGGTGCCGCGCACCATCGCCAGATGCAGACAATTGTCGATCTGGTCCTCGTAGACCACCAGATTGAATGGCCCGTGCGGGGTTTCGACCTGCTGAGAGGCGACGCGCGAAATCGTGCGCTCATTGGCCAGGCGGTAGCGAATCAAATCGGCGATGGTGCCGATCTTCAGACCATGTTCCTTGGCGAATTCATGCAGTTCCGGCGCCCGCTTCATGGTGCCGTCATCATTGACGATCTCGCAGATCACGCCACAAGGCCGCTTACCGGCCAAGCGCATTAAATCGACGGTCGCCTCGGTATGCCCGGCCCGGCTCAGCACGCCGCCCTTGTCCGCGCGCAGCGGGAAGATATGCCCCGGGCGGTTGAAATCGCGCTCATGGGATTCGGGATCGGCCAGCGCGCGAATGGTCGTGGCGCGGTCTGCTGCGGAGATGCCCGTTGTCGTCCCGTGCCGGTAATCCACCGACACGGTAAACGCCGTGCGGTGCGACTCGGTGTTCTCCGGGACCATTTGTGGCAGGCGCAGCGCCTCGACCCGATCCGAAGACATGGGCGTGCAGATGATGCCGCTGGAGTGGCGCACGATGAACGCGACCTGCTCCGGTGTAATGCTTTCTGCCGCGACGATGAGATCGCCCTCGTTCTCGCGGTCCTCGTCATCCATCATCACGACCATGCGGCCGGCGCGGATTTCGTCAATGATGTCTTCGATCGAATCTGTCATGCCGATTGTCCAGTCGTTTCAAGCAGGCGCTGCGCGTAGCGCGCCATCAGGTCCACCTCGAGATTGACGCGCGCACCGACCTGCCAGTGCTCCAGCGTCGTCACCTCCCAGGTGTGGGGAATCAAGTTGACTCCAAATTCGTCGCCCTCGACCTCGTTGACCGTCAGGCTGACGCCATCGAGCGCCACGGAGCCCTTGGGCGCGATGAATCGGGCCAGGGTGTTCGGCGCCTGCAGGCGCACACGCCGGCTGCTGGCATCACCTGCCAGCGCGACAATCGTCGCCACACCATCCACATGCCCCTGTACCAGATGGCCGCCTAGCGGCTTGGTCAGCGTGAGCGAGCGTTCGAGATTCAAGCGTGAGCCCACCGCCCAGTCGCCCAGGGTGGTGACCTGCAGCGACTCATTCGAGACATCCGCCGAGAAGCCCTCGGCGTCGATGTCCAGCGCGGTCATGCACGCGCCCGAGCAGGCCACGCTGTCTCCCGCCCGCAGGCCCTCGGTGTAGCCAGCAGGCGTGCGGACACGCATCCGCACATCGCCGCCATGCTGGCGTGTGTAATCGACCACCTCGCCGGTGGCCTCGATCAGACCGGTGAACATGCTTTCGGATGCGCCTGTGCAGGCATAACAGGGCGCGCGATCATACGCCAGTCGGCGCCCAGCTTGCGAACATCGACAATCTCCAGCATCGGCGTCTGGGCGAGATGCTCCAGGCCCGGTAACTCAACCAAGCCGCGCGCACCATTGCCCAGCAGCCGTGGCGCCATGTAAATCACCAGCTCATCGACCAGATTCGCCGCGACCAGCGCGCCCGCCAGGGTCGCCCCGCACTCGACGAACAGCTCGTGCACATCCCGACCGGCCAGCATTTGCAGGGCATGGCCCAGGTCCACTTGCTCGCCCTCGCCCGGCACGGCCAGGCACTCGACATGTTCCGGGTATGCAGCGGCGGCATGGGCGCCTGCAGCGCCGAGCAGCAAGACCGGTGCATCGCCGGCGCAGACGGCCGCATCGGCGGGCGTGCGGTAGCGGCTGTCGAACACCACCCGCGTGGGCTGGCGATCGGTGTCGATGCCACGTGCCGTCAACCGCGGGTTATCCGCCAGCACGGTTTCCACGCCGGTCGCAATGGCGCTGGCCTCGGCGCGCATCCGATGGACATCCAGCCGGGCGGCCTCACCCGTAATCCACTGGCTCTCGCCGCTGGCCATGGCCGTCCGCCCGTCCAGACTCATCGCCAGCTTGAGCCTCACCCAGGGGCGGCCCGCGTCGAATCGTTGAAAGAACCCCGGATTGAGTCGCCGCGCGGCCTCGGCCAGCACCCCGGTCGTCACGCCAATACCCGCTTGCTCCAGGCGGCCCCGCGCACGTCCCCGCGTCCGGGGATTGGGGTCTTCGCAAGCGTAGACCACTCGCGACACACCCGCCTCGATCAGACCATCCACGCAGGGCGGTGTCCGACCGAAATGGCTGCAAGGTTCCAGCGTGACGTAAGCCGTGGCACCTGCAGCTTGGGAGCCGGCCGCCGCCAGCGCCATCCGTTCGGCATGGGGTTCGCCCGCCGCACGATGCCCGCCGGCACCCACGCATTGATCGCCCTGCACCAGCACACAGCCGACGCGTGGGTTGGGATGCGCGGTGTAACGCCCGACGTCTGCGTGCTGAATGGCCAGGGCCATCCAGTGTTCGTCACACGCGGCTGAGTCTTGCACCCGTTGCGAATCCGCGCGTCAGCGCTCGCCGGAGATGAGCGACAGTTGCTGGCGTCGCACTTCCGCGGGGTCGGGTTCGGCTTGCAGTCGCTCGATCTCGGCGCGGAAGGCCTCGACATCCTCAAAGTCGCGGTACACCGAGGCAAAACGCACATAGGCCACATGATCCAGCTCGCGCAGCGCGTCCATGACCAGGTTGCCGACAACACCGGCATCGATGTCCCGGTCGCTAATCGCGACCAGCTTGCGTTTGATCTGGGCGATGGCCGCCTCGATTTGCTCGACGCTGACCGGGCGCTTGTACAACGCCCGCTCCATGCCACGGCGTAGCTTGGGCTCGCTGAACGGTTCGGGCTTGCCGTCGCGCTTGACGATGCGCGGCATCTTTAGCTCGGCCACCTCGAAGGTGGTGAAGCGCCCGCCACAATCGCCACACTCGCGACGGCGGCGGACCTGCGCTTCCTCCGCCATGACCCGGCTGTCGACCACCCGCGTGTCACGGGCTCCGCAGAAGGGACAAAGCACCTGAGGCGGCCGTGGCTCAGGCGGCCGAAGCCGTCTGGGTGTACACCGGATGGCGGGCGCAAAGCGCCTCGACCTTGCCGCGCACGGTGGCGACGGTCTCGTCGACCTTCGCGCTGTCTTCGGCATCCAGGGCGTCCAACACGTCGCAAATCCAGTGGGCGACATTCCGCATATCGTCTTCGTTAAACCCACGTGTGGTCGATGCCGGCGAGCCCAGCCGCAACCCGCTGGTCACACGCGGCGGACGCGGGTCGTTCGGAACCGAGTTCTTGTTGACGGTGATATGCGCCTGGCCCAGGGTCTCCTCGGCGTCGTGACCGGTGACGTTGCGACCGACCATGCTGACCAGAATCAGGTGGTTGTCGGTCCCACCGGAGATGACGTCGTAGCCGCGTTCCAGCACCACCTCGGCCATGGCGGCGGCATTGGCGCGCACCTTGACCTGGTAATCCTTGAACTCCGGCTGCAGGGCTTCTGCAAAGGCCACGGCCTTGGCGGCAATCACGTGCATCAGCGGACCGCCCTGGGTGCCGGGGAAGACGGCCGAGTTGAGCTTCTTGTAGAGGTCGGCATCCCCCGCATTGGAGAGGATCAGACCGCCGCGGGGGCCGCGCAGCGTCTTGTGCGTGGTCGTGGTGACCACGTGGGCATGCGGGATCGGGCTGGGGTACTCACCGGCGGCGACCAGACCTGCGACATGCGCCATGTCGACCATGAACTTGGCCCCGACCTCATCGGCAATGGCGCGCATCTTCGACCAGTCGATCTGGCGAGAGTACGCAGAGAACCCACCGATCAGCATCTTCGGCTGCTCGCGGCGTGCGGTCTCGGCGATCTTTTCGTAGTCGATCAAACCCGATTCGGGGTCGATCTCATAATGCACGGCGTTGTAGTTCTTGCCGGAAAAGTTGGGCTTGGCGCCGTGGGTCAGGTGACCGCCATGGGCCAGACTCATGCCGAGAAAGGTCTCGCCCGGCTTCAGCAGGGCCAGGAAGACCGCAGCGTTGGCCTGTGCGCCGGAATGCGGTTGCACGTTCGCGAACTCGCAGCCAAACAACTGCTTGGCCCGCTCGATGGCCAGGTCCTCGGCCACATCCACATGCTCGCAGCCACCGTAGTAGCGACGGCCAGGGTAGCCCTCGGCGTACTTGTTGGTTAGCAGCGAACCCTGGGCCGCCATCACCCGCGGGCTGGCGTAGTTTTCCGACGCGATCAGCTCGATGTGGGCCTCTTGCCGGGCAGCCTCTGCATCCAAGGCAGCGGCGAGATCGGGATCGAAGGCGGACAGCGTGGAAACATTACGCCACATGTAGGCAACTCCTGCGGGAAGGAACAAAGACAACAATCAATGCATTGTAACGCGCCGCCCTTCTGCGACCCCAGAACGGATCGTCAGGCGGCGCGGGGCGGCCAACCGCCGTATGCGGCTAGCGCGTGATGCTCAGCATCAAGTCCAGCGCGGCCTTGGCCGGCTTGGCGACCTCGGCGGGGACCTGGATGCGGTTCACGACCTCGCCGGCCTGGATGGACTCCAGCGTCCACGCCAGATGCTGCGGGTCGGTGCGGAACATGGTCGAGCACATGCAGACCGTGGGCGACATGAACTGCACGGTCACGCCCTTGGGCTTCATCTCGTCATGCAGTCGGTTGACCAGGTTCAGCTCGGTACCGACCAGCCAGTGACTACCCGGCTCGGCGGCGCGCACGGTCTTGAGGATGGTTTCCGTGGAGCCGACATAGTCGGATTTCTGGCAGACCTCAAAGCTGTTCTCGGGGTGACTGATGACAAACCCCTGCGGATGCGCTTCGCGGAAGCGGTCGATATGACCCGGCTGAAACATCTGGTGCACCGAGCAAAAGCCCTTCCAGAGAATCATCTTGGCGTTCTTGATCTGCTCCGGCGTCAGCCCGCCCATGGGGAGCATGAAGTCCCAGACGACCATGTCCTCCAGCGCAATGCCCATGTCGTAACCGGTATTGCGCCCCAGATGCTGGTCGGGGAAAAACAACACCTTCTCGCGTCGCGAAAAGGCCCAGTCCAACACGCCGCGGGCATTCGATGAGGTACAGACGATGCCGCCGTGCTCGCCGCAAAACGCTTTGAGGTCAGCGGCCGAGTTGATGTAGGTCACCGGCGTGACCTGCTCGTCCGGATCCAGCACCGACTGCAATTCGGCCCAGGCGCGGCGCACGTTGCGCAGGTTCGCCATATCGGCCATGGAACACCCAGCTGCGAGATCCGGCAGGATCACAACTTGGTTGTCGCGGGTCAGAATGTCGGCCACTTCGGCCATGAAGTGAACACCGCAGAACACGATGTACTGCGCATCCGATTCGGCGGCCATGGCCGACAGCTTGAGCGAGTCGCCACTGACGTCGGCATGCGCAAACACTTCGTCGCGCTGGTAGTGATGCCCGAGGATCATCAAGCGATCCCCCAAAGCGGCTTTGGCCGCACGGATGCGGGCGTCGCACTGCTCGTCGCTCAGTGCCGTGAAAGAGTCCAATGCAAGCGCTGTTGCTGCCATGGTGATCTCCTGTGGCGCTGATGTTGCGCCAAACTAACAAAGCCCCCCGGCCTTGGCCCAGGGGTGTCAAGGCTAACGTGCGGTAACCGCTTCCTCGTCGGATTCTTCCGTGTCTTCATCGACCACCGGCTCGATGGTCACGGTTTCCGTGGCCTCGACAATGGTGTCGTCTTCGCCGGTGGTGAACCGGGCAGTCACAATCGACTGACCCGCTTCATTGACCAGCGGGAAGAAACGATTCGCCGTCAGGAACGTGTTGCCAAACCGTGCCACGTCGGTGTCGTCGGTGGACCAGCCAGCGCTTCGCGTAATGACCTGCTCGAAGGCACCATCATCGAAGCTGCCGGTGGCGACGAAGTCGAGCGTGTCGCCAAAAGCCACGGTGGGCGTATCCGGGGTGATGTCCAGCGAGGTCAGCACGGCATCGACCACCGTCACGTCTTGCGGGGCGGAGGTCATGCCGGTGCTGAGATCGATTTCCTCGCCCTCTTCCGGCTCCTCGGCCCCGAAGGTGGCGGTCACCTGGACCGGACCACCGGCGGCCAGCGCCAACACCAGGCTGGGCGCGGTGCTAAAGGCATCCACCAGCACGACTTCTTCATCCGAAGACGTGAAGATCACCTGCCCATCCAGATCCTGCTCATCGCCGTTTTCGAACAACGCAAACGGATACATGAACTCGGTGGTGCCGGTCACCAACTGGGTGGAACCCTCATACTCGCGGCGCAGTTCCAGCGTCTGGACCGGCGCCACCCGCACGACTGCCGTGGCACGTTCCTCACAGAAGTCCAGCACGGCAACCGCCTGGCGTTCGCCGGCAGCCAGACCATCGACGCGCCCGGCGTAGCTGCCGTCGGCGCGTTGGACATACTCGATCTCTGCGACGTCCTCGTTGGTGTCATCGAATGACCAACTCGCACGGATGCTCAGGTCCAGTTCCTCGCCGTCCTCGTCACCGACGGCCCGCAGAAAGCGAAACGCACCGATGGCGGTCGTCGACTCGGGCACATCAATGGCCAGACCATCCAGCGCATCGACGACCACATCAAGGCGGGTTTCCAACCCTGCGAGTTCGGCGAACACCGATGCGGTACCGGGAGCCACCGGCACCAGCACACCCGACCCGAAGGTGCCACCACTGCTCGGGGCTTCGATGTCGCGGTTACTGACGCGCACGACCGACTCGTCCGTGCTGCGCCAGGTCACCCGATCCGTGAAGTCACCGGCGCGACCGTTGGTGAACTCGGCCAACGCATTGAGCTGCACGATATTGCACTCGGTGGCCTCCAGAATGCCGTCCTCGCCCTGGGCGATGCTCAGTGATTCCGGCGCATTGCCCTCACCCAGGCCTTCGCAGCCAGCCAACCCGGTGACTGCCAGTGCGGCGGCCAGGACGATCTTATGATTTCGCTTGCTCACGCGTTCGATTCCTCAGTCGGTTTCGGGCGCAGTCGCAGGCCCAGCTCACGCAGCTGAGCGGGATCGACCGAGCCCGGCGCCTGGGTTAGCAGGCAGCTTGCAGTCTGTGTCTTGGGGAAGGCGATCACGTCGCGAATGGTCTGGGCGCCGCTCATCAGCATGACCAGTCGATCCAGACCGTAGGCAATGCCGCCATGCGGCGGAGCGCCGTGGCCCAAGGCCTCCAGCAGGAAGCCGAACTTGGCCGACGCTTCCTCCTCGGAGATGCCGAGCACCTCGAAAACGGCCGCCTGCATGTCCGGGTCGTGAATACGCACCGAACCGCCGCCGATCTCCACCCCGTTCAACACAAAGTCGTAGGCCTGAGACATGGCCGCGCCGGGATCGTTCTTCAGCGCAGCCGGGTCGGGATCGGCCGGGGCCGTGAAGGGGTGGTGCAGGGCCTGCCAGCGGTTCTCGCGCTCGTCCCACTCGAACATCGGCCAGTCCACCACCCACAGCGGGCGCCAGCCATCCTCGTTCAGATCCAGATCGCGACCGACGGCCAGACGCAACGCACCGAGTGCATCGCAGACCACCGTAGCGCGGTCGGCGCCGAAGAAAATCAGATCGCCCGTTTCGGCAGCGGTGCGCTCCATGATGCCGGCCACCGCATCGTCCGACAGGAACTTCAGAATCGGAGACTGCAGGCCGTCACGGCCGGCTGCGGCATCGGCCACCTTGACGTACGCCAGACCCTTGGCGCCGTACCGGCCAACGAACTTGGTGTACTCATCAATCTGCTTGCGTGACAGGCTCGCCCCGCCCGGCACGCGCAGGGCAGCGACCCGCCCCTTGGGATCCTTGGCCGGTGCGGAGAACACCTTGAATTCGGCATCGGCGACCAGATCGGCCACGTCGACCAGTTCCAGCGGGTTTCGCAGATCCGGCTTATCCGAGCCATACCGACGCATCGCCTCGGCGTAGCTCATGCGGGGCAGCGGATCGGGGAACTGCACGTCCAGCACCTCGGCGAACAGGCCGCCGATCAGGCGTTCGTTCAGCGCCAGGATCTCGTCCATGGTCATGAACGAGGTTTCGATATCCAGCTGGGTGAATTCCGGCTGCCGGTCGGCACGCAGGTCCTCATCGCGGAAGCAGCGGGCGACCTGGTAGTACCGGTCGAAGCCGGCAATCATCAACAGCTGCTTGAACAGCTGCGGGGACTGTGGCAAGGCGAAAAACTCACCGGGATAGGTGCGGCTGGGCACCAGATAGTCGCGGGCACCTTCCGGGGTCGAGCGCGTGAGAATCGGCGTCTCGACATCCAGGAAGCCTTCCTGATCGAGAAACACCCGCAGGAAGGTCGACACCCGCGAGCGCAGTCGCATGCGCTCGATCATGGCCGGCCGGCGCAGATCCATATACCGGTGGCGCAGGCGCACATCCTCGCCTGCTTCTTCGTCGTCGAGCGGGAATGGCGGTGTCTGGGCCCGCGACTGGACCGTTAGGGCGGTGGCATAAAGCTCCACCTCACCGCTGGCCAGCTTGTCGTTCACCGTCCCCTCGGGCCGGCGGCGCACGCGCCCCGTCACGGTGATCACATACTCGGAGCGCAAGCGCTCGGCCTCGCCGAACACCGCCGGATCATCCGGATCGAACACCACCTGCAGCAGACCTTCGCGGTCGCGCAAATCGATGAAGATCACGCCACCGTGGTCGCGACGGCGGTGAACCCAGCCGGAAACCGTGACGGTGGTGTCGAGTGCGGCGGCAGTCACCTGCCCGCAGTAATGCGTTCGGTACATGGAATGTCTTGGTGTTCGGCGCGCTGGCGCCCATGCGAAAAGGCCGGCGATTCTACCGACCGGGGGTGGCGGCGTCGATGCGCACCGGCGCAGGCTCCGCGCCCTCCGGTCGCAACGCCCCCATCGAGATGATCAATTGCAATGCCGCCTCGACCGGCATGTCCAGCGGCACCAGCTCGTCCTCGTCAGCCATCACGACGAATCCCGAGGTCGGATTGGGCGTCGTCGGCACATAAACCGTCGCCATGCGTCGCCCGGTGTGCCGATTGATTTCCGACGGCGCCTGCCCCGTGCGAAACCCCAGCGTCCAAAGCCCCTTGCGCGGGTACTCCAGCATCAGCACCTCACGAAACGCATTGCCCTTGTCGGAAAACACCGTCTCGGCAACGCGCTTCATGGACTTGTAGATGCTGCGGATCAGCGGCAGGCGATCCACGACGGATTCCCCCACGCCGAGCAGCTTCAGCCCCACCCAGTTCGCGGCCAGCGCGCCGGTCGCCAGCACGATGATCAGGCTGAACAGCAGACCCAAGCCGGGTAGCTCGAAGCCCAGCCAGCGCTCCGGCTGCCAGGCGGCGGGCATCCAGGCGATGGTCTGATCCAGCAAGTCCACCAGAAAGCGAACCGCCAGAATCGTGGCGACAATCGGCAACCAGATCACCACGCCGGCCAGCAGCCAGCGCTGGAGCAGCCGTCTCACGCCGCGCTGGAGGACGACGACGTGCTGGACTTGCTGGACGCTGTATCTGAGCCGCCGGATGCGCTCCCGTTTCCGCCGGAGGCCGACCCGCTGGACTGCCCATCGCTGGCCAGATTGCGCTTGCCGCCCGACTTGAAGTCAGTCTCGTACCAGCCGCCGCCCTTCAGGCGGAAGCCCGCGGCCGAGACCTTTTTTTGGAGCGATGCCGCCTCGCAGGACGGGCAGTCACTGAGCGGATCGTCGGACAGGCGCTGCAGCGCCTCGAGTTCATGGCCGCAGTCGCGGCAGATGTATTCGTAAATCGGCATTGTTGTTCTCCACACCCACCGATGGGCGCTCGCAATATGGGGGCCACCGTGTCCGGTTCCAAGAGCCTGCGCCACCTCCCCCGCCTGCAATCGGTGTGTGGCGCCAGCGCGCATGCAACTTGCTGACCTCGCTGGACCGCTCTAGAGTCCGGTGACATAGGACAAACAGCGGCATCAGACCGCCAGTCCGATACAAAAAACCGGGTTCGATTCAGCGAACACCGGCACAAGGAGGAGACAGAGATGGGACAGGTGTATCTGTCGTTTGGCGCGTGCGGCCTACGCTTGGCCGCCGGCGTCGGGGTGGGGGTTGTGCTGGCGTTTCCTGCCCAGGCACTGCAATTCAATTTCGACAAGCTGTCGGCGACCATCAATACCTCGATGGAAGTGGGCGCACAGTGGCGCATGCAGGACCGGGACAGCCGCCTGGTCGGCAAGGCGAATCTGGACCCGGAGCTTTGCCGCATTTCGTCTTGTCAGGGCCACAGCAACGGTTTCGATGCAAATGGAAACCCCGAACCGGGCCTCGGCATCATCGGCGAGGGTCCGGACCGCAACCAGCGCGCGGTCGACGCGCCCGGGGCGTTCTCGATCAACCACGACGATGGCAACCTGAACTTCGACAAATACGACGTGACCCAGGGCCTGGTGAAACTGGCCCAGGACATCACACTGACCTTCGAAGCCTTCGACCTGGATTGGAAGTTCTTCGGGCGCTACCACGCCCACTACGACTTCGCGAACTACGATCGCCCGGAGTTCCACCCCAATCGGATCACCCAGAACGCGATCAACAACAACCCGGATTCGGGCCTGTTCCCTGACGACGACCCGCCCAACCGCCGCCTGGGTGTGGGCGAGCCGGTGTTCGTCGAGCGTAACGACCGGCAGCAGGAGCAGATCGGGCTCGGCTACCAGCTGCTGGACTTCAACCTTAATACCCGCCTGCCCTTCATCGGCGACCGCGACCTGGACGTCACCATCGGTCGGCAGCTCATCAACTGGGGGGAATCCACCTATCTGGCGATTGGCTCGCTCAACAGCTTTTCGTCTATCGACGTCAATGCCTTCATGCGACCGGGCTTTCTGAACATCGAAGAAACCTTCCGGCCGCTGGGCGCCGTGTCGTTCAAGACCGACCTGACCTACGACATTGGCATCTCCGCTTGGTATGGCTACGAATGGGAGCCTGCCGCAATCCCGCCGCCGGGCTCGTATTTCTCATTTGTCGACCTGGACACCAACAATTCGGCGGATTCCATCGCCATCAACTTCGGCAAGACCGCCGAAGACCCGCTGGGTCTGGCGCTGGGCAACCAGTCACTGCTGGTGGCGCTGGCCGAGACCGGCGCCACGGCCGAACTGCTGCCGCAGAAGGAAGCGCGTGATGGCGGCCAGTTCGGCCTGTCCATGTCGTTTTATTTCCCGGACCTGTTCTCCGGCACCGAGCTCAACCTCTACTACGCGCGCTACCACAGCCGCCTGCCTTTCCTGTCCGCATACGCAGGGAGCATTGGCTGCCTCGACAACGCCGTGCCGTCTGGCAGTCAAGTCCAGGACACGCTGGCCGTGTTCACCGACTGCCCGGAGGCCCACACCGAGTCCGCTCTGTGGGCCATCCAAACCGGTGGCGACCCGGCCAACGATCCCAACGGCGGGGCTCCCGAACAGGACACCAACCGCCAGACCGACCCCGAGGGCTATGCCCAACCGGGCGTAGGCGGCACGGCCTACCCGCTGGACACGGTGAAATTCCAGCTGGAGTACCCGGAAGACATCGACATGATGGGCTTCTCGTTTAATACGGCCATCGGCGATGTCTCCTTCCAGGGCGAGTTCGTGTATCGACCCGAAGACCCGCTGCAGGTCTCGACGGTGGATGTCGGCTTCTCGGCTTTGCAAACCGTTTTCCCGGCCGGCTGCTCGGCTGACCCCACGGTGTGCACGCCAGGCAGCGCCGAAGATTTTCTGGATGTGTCACTCCCAGGCGTTGGCAGCACGGTGACCACCATCACCGGCCGCTCCTTCGTCGGCCCGTCGTTCCTGCTGGACTATCGCGGCGTACCCAACCACTCCTCCATGGACGGCGGCATCCAGCCGGGTGACTACATCCGGGGCTATGAGCCCTTCCAGACCATTAACTGGATTCTGGGCGCGACCTACGTGCTGGGCCCGGACAACTGGTTCGCAGCCGATCAGATCATTCTGCTATTCGAGCTGGGCGGCACGCATATTCTGGACCTGCCGCCGCTGCATGAATTGCAGATCGAAGCGCCCGGCCAGTTCACGCATGCCTCCGCCGGTGCCGACGGTTCCGGTGCGGACGGCAATCTCGACGGCCTGGCCAACAGCGGCTGGGTGGGGCCCTCCGGTGCTCGCTTCAATCCGCGTCAGGCCGACCCGAATCACTGGACCAGCGCCAACTCGTTCGGCTACGACATCATCGCCATCATGCGCTACGAGAGTGTCTTCCCAGGCATTAGCTTCGAGCCGGTCCTGCTGGCCAAGCATGATGTCTCCGGCATCTCGCCTGGTCCGGGCGAGCGCTTCGTGCAGGGGCGTCAGCAGTACTCGGTCAATGTGGAGATGCGCGTCAAGAACGCGCTGTCGTTTACCGCCGGCTACCAGTGGTTTACCGGCGCGAAAGAAAACAACGTGCTGCGCGACCGCGACTTCGCTCAGCTGGGGGCACGCTACCGCTTTTAAGCACCCCTTCCATACCGTGTCTGCGAGCGGGCAGGCGGTCTGAGGCCAGACCGTCTGCCCGTTTTTGCATGCGACACCACGACCACGGCCGGCGCGGGCGACCAGCGGCGTCATCTTGATGGCCGCGCCTCGCGCCTGCCTGAACCACCGTACATTCAGCCACTTTGGCCCACAGCCTCCGCCAATCCGCCCCACTCAAATGACTAGGCGTCACCTTTGATCCACCCCAGATGCTTGAGCGAATCTGAACGATCGATTAGGTTTCACTGACTACCTGTGCGGTCATCGCCATTGACACGCCGGGAGAACCCCAGTGGTGACGGTCGACATAAGGCCCCGCCGAACAATCAAGACGCCAGAGCCGGGCCCCTACCCGGCCACGAGACGCGTGCGACAGGATGGTCAGCGCGACGGAGACTTCAAGGATGCTCAAGCTGCATGGGCCCCAGGGCCGGGGATGGAACGCGACGGCAGGTTTCGCAGGATTGGGATGCCTCTTACTGGCGGCACCCAGCCAGGCGCTGAAAATCGATTTCGGCGAAATCAGCGGCACGGTCAACACGACCATGGAGATAGGCGCCCAGTGGCGCATGCAGGACCGCGACAGCCGACTGGTCGGCAAGTCCAATCTCAATCCCGACCTGTGCGCCTTGTCCTCCTGCCAGGGCCATAGCAATGGCTTTGACGCAAACGGCAACCCCGAACCCGGCGTTGGCGTGGTCGGCGAGGGCCCGGCCCGTAACCAGCGCGCGGTCGACGCGCCGGGCGTGTTTTCGGTCAATGCCGACGACGGCAACCTGAATTTCGACAAGTACGACATGACCCAGGGGCTGGTGAAGATCGCCCAGGACATTTCGCTGGATTTCGAAGCGCTGGGGCTGGACTGGGAATTCTTCACCCGCTACTACGGCCACTACGACTTCGCGAACTACGACCGGGCGGAGTTTCACCCGAACGTCATCACCGAAAACACCATCGCCAACAATCCACATGCGGCCCCGCCCTTCGGGCCTGGCGGCACCGGCAACACGCGCCTAAGCCGCGGTGAACCCGTGTTCGTGGAACGCAACGATCGCCAGCAGGAAATCGTGGGCATGGACCTGGAACTGCTGGATTTCCGACTGGCCACACGCCTTCCATTCTTTGGCGACCGTGACCTCAACGTCACCGTGGGGCGCCAGCTGATCAACTGGGGCGAGTCGACCTACCTCGCGGTGGGTTCGCTCAACACCTTCGGTGCGCTGGACGCCAACGCGCTGAACCGCCCGGCCTTCCTGAACATCGAGGAAGTGTTCAAGCCACTGGGCGCCGTGTCCTTCAAGACCGATCTGACGTATGACATCGGCATCTCCGGCTGGTACGGCTACGAGTGGGAGCCCGTCGTCATTCCGCCACCGGGCGCGTTCCTGTCCTTTATTGACGTGGATACGAACAACTCGGCGGACCACGTATCCATCGGATTCGGCAAGACGCCCGAAGACCCGCACGCCCTGGCCATCGCCAACCAGGGCCTGTTGTCCGCCCTGGCCGAGACCAGCCTGACCGCAGAGCTGCTGCCGCAAAAAGAGGCCCGCGACGACGGTCAGTACGGCCTGGCGTTGTCGATGTACCTGCCCGACCTGCTCACCGGCACGGAGCTGAACTTCTACTTCGCCAACTACCACAGCCGTCTACCCTTCCTGTCCTCGTATGCGGGCAATGTCGGCTGCCTGGAGAACGTGGTACCCAGCGGCAATCAGGTCCAGGACACGCTGGCCCTGTTCACCGCCTGTCCCCAGGCGTCGTTGGATGCGGTCCTTTGGGCGATTACCTACGGCGGCGACCCGGCCAATGACCCCAACGGCGGCCCCGCCGAGCAGGACACGGGCCGCAGTGCCGGCGGCACGGCCTACTCTGACCCCGGCGTCGGCGGCACGGCCTACCCGCTGGACACCGTGAAGTTCCAACTGGAATACCCCGAAGACATCAAGCTGTTCGGGATGTCCTTCAACACGGCGGTGGGCGAGGTCTCGCTACAGGGTGAGTTCGTGTATCGCCCCAATGACCCGTTACAAGTCTCCATCATCGATGTGGGCTTCTCGGCACTGGCCAACCCCTTCCCTTCGGGCTGTGCGGCCGATCCCACCGTCTGCACACCCGGCGGTCCGGAAGATTTCCTCGATATTTCCCTGCCCGGCGTTGGCTCGACCGTCACCACCATCACCGGCCAGGATTTTGTCGGACCAACCTACCTGCTGGACTACCGGGGTGTGAGCGGCTACTCGGGTGACCCGAACGGCCTGCAGCCCGGTGACTACATCCGCGGCTACGAGGAGTTCCAGACCATTAACTGGATTCTCGGCGCGACCTACATCATGGGCCCGGACAACTGGATTGGCGCCGACCAGATCATCTGGCTGTTCGAGTTGGGCGGCACGCATATTCTCGACCTGCCCGACCTCGCGGAGCTGCAAATCGAAGGGCCCGGCCAATATACCCACGCCTCGGCGGGTGCGGACGGCTCCGGCGCCGATGGCAACCTGAACGGCTTGGCCAATAGCGGCTGGGTCGGCCCGTCGGGTGCGCGATTCAACCCCATGCAGGCCGATCCGGACCAGTGGGTTTCGGCCAATTCCTTTGGCTACGACATCATCGCCATCGTGCGCTACGAAAGCGTCTTCCCCGGCATCAGCTTTGAACCCGTGTTCCTGGCCAAGCATGATGTATATGGCATTTCCCCCGGCCCCGGCGAGCGCTTCGTGCAGGGCCGCCAACAGTATTCGGTCAATGTCGAGATGCGCGTGAAGAACGCGCTGTCGTTCACGGCCGGCTATCAGTGGTATACAGGGGCCAAGGAAAACAACGTGCTGCGGGATCGCGACTTTGCCCAGTTGGGCGCGCGGTACCGCTTCTGATCGCATCGCGTCGCCCGCATTCGCGCGATGCGGCGGCACGAACAAAAGAATAGAGACGAACGGCTCGCCCGCAGGCGGCCAACGACGACTTCACTGGAGGAGTGCTTACATGCGTTACACGCCCATGATTCTCGCTGGGGCTTTAAGCCTGGCCGCCCAGCCACTGCTGGCCAAGGTGTCGCCCGAAGAAGCGGCCAAGCTTGGCAAAGAACTCACCCCCATTGGCGCAGAGCGCGCGGGCAATGCCGACGGCACCATCCCCGAATGGACGGGGGGTCTGCCAGCGCTGGACATCGACGAGCCCACGCACTGGGAAGACCCGTTCCCGGACGACAAGGTCTTGTTCACGATCACCAAGGACAATGTTGATCAGTACAAGGACAAGCTGACCGTCGGCCACCTGGCGCTGTTCAACGCCTACGGCGACACCTACAAGATGAACGTGTACAAAACGCGGCGCTCCTCGGGCTTCCCGGAGGAGTACTACGAGTACACCAAGAAGAACGCGACCAACGCCAGTCTGGAAGGCACCGACCTGCTGCTGGGCGCCGAAGTGGGCTTCCCCTTCCCGATCCCGAAGAATGGCGCGGAAGTCATCTGGAACCATCGCCTGAAGTACCGCGGCAAGGCCATCCAGCGCTTCAACAACCAGTTCATCGTGCTGCCGGACGGCTCCTACACCCAGTCCACGCTGCGTGAGGATGTGCTGTTCCCCTACGCGAACCTGTCGGGAGACCACACGGTCATCGACGACAAGGACGACGTGACCATTTACTACGTGGCCGAGATCCTCTCCCCGCCGCGTAATGCCGGCCTGTTCCTGATGGCCTGGGAGCATGTGGACTACCGCAGCGCCTGGCTGTACCCGCCGGCCCTGCGCCGCGTGCGTCGTGCGCCCTCGGTCGCGTATGACAATCCGTACGAAGGCACCGACGGCAACCAGTTCTACGATCAGGTCGACATGTACAACGGCGCCCTGGATCGCTTCACCTGGAAGCTGGTGGGCAAGAAGGAAATGTACATCCCGGTCAACTCGTTCCGCATGAACGAAGCCGGCGTGAAGTACGACGACGTGATCGGCAAGAGCCACATCAACCAGGATCTGCCGCGTTACGAGCTGCGCCGCGTCTGGGTGGTGGAATCGGACCTCAAGGAAGGCACGACGCATAAGTTCGGCAAGCGCCGCTTCTACGTGGATGAAGACAGCTGGAACGTGGTCGCCGTGGACTGCTACGACACCCGTGGCAACCTGTGGAAGGTGCAGGAAGGCCATCTGATCGTCGAGCGCAACCTGCCCGCCTCAACCACGGTGCCGGAAGTGATTTACGACCTGCAGGCCCGGTCCTACTTCGCCACCGCGCTGCGATCCGAGGACGAGCCCAACAACCCCTTTGTGGACTACGACACGCGCTTCTTTGACCCGCGTGAACTCAAGCGCCGCGCCACGCGCTAGCGCCTGACAAGCCCGGCGGATGTGCATGCATTCGCCGGGCTTTTTACTGCGGGCCCGCCCGCTCGATCACAAGAACAAGACCGACTCACCGGGAGAAACCACATGCGCTGCAACTGGCTTGCCGCATTGCCCCTGGCCTGCTGCACCCTGGCATGGGCCGCACCGCAGGACGACCCCATCCAGCCGCATCCGGCCATGTTGTCGGAACTGGCGGATCAATCCATCGTTACCGACATCGGCCAGGCCGGCAACACGCTGATCGCCGTGGGCGAGCGTGGGCACATTCTGCGCTCCACCGACGGCAAACAATGGACCCAGGTGGAATCCCCGGTCTCGGTGATGCTCACGCGCGTGCATTTTGCCGACGAGCGCACAGGATGGATCGGCGGCCAAGACGCCACCGTGCTGAAAACGACGGACGGCGGTCAAAGCTGGTCGCTGCTGAACTACCAGCCCGAGCTGGAGCAGGCAATTTACGACCTGCACTTTTTCGATGCCGACAACGGCTTGGCCGTAGGTGCCTACGACCTGTTCTGGCGCACCGATGACGGCGGCGCCAGCTGGACGCCGGTCGACTCCCCGGTCGGGCAAGGCGAGCTACATCACTACTCCATCACCGAACTGGCGGATGGCACGCTGCTCATCGCCGGTGAACGCAGCATGCTCGCCCGCTCCACCGACCAGGGCCAGACCTGGGAACGCGTGGCCAGCCCCTACTTCGGCTCCTACTTTGGTGCCGTGCCCAATGGCGACACGGGGGCCATCATCTTCGGCCTGCGCGGCAATGTGTATCTGCTGCCGAATGTCGCCAACCTGCCGACGCTGGAAGGTGACGAGTACGGCGAGTATCCGCTGGGCGAGATTCCTGATGGCCAGGTCACCCAGCTGAGCTTTGGCGGCACCGACTCGCTGTTCAACGGCATCGCCACCGACACCGGCGCGCTGATGGTCGGGGTCAACGGCACCATCGTGGAATACCGCAATGGCCAGTCGCAGCTGACGCGCGTGGATGGCGGCGGCTCGGCCGCTCTGGGCGATATTCACTTGCTGGCCAACCTGCGCGCCCTGGGCGGCGAAACAGGCCTGAACCACATCGACAGCGGACGCTAAACGCCGCGATATTGGCCGCGCACTGACGCGGCCGGAGCTGGGAGAACACAAACATGGCGACGACTTCTGCGTCCAACAGCGGCTGGACCGACCGCATTCTGCGAGTGGTGGAACCGCTGGTCTATGGCAAACGCTGGGTGGGGATTACCTGGCTGACGATTCTGACGGTCCTGCTGAGCTATCAGGCCCTGCAACTGGAGCCGGATGCCGGCTTCGAGAAATCCATCCCGCTTGAACACCCGTACATGAACGTGTTCAAGCAGTACCAGTCGGACTTCGGCGGCGCCAATACGGTGCTCGTGGCGCTGCTGCAAAAAGACGGCAGCGACATCTACAACGGCGAGTTTCTGGAAAAGCTCAAGTTCGTCACCGACGAGGTCTTCTACGTGCCCGGCAACGACCGCCGGCGCGTCACCTCGCTGTTCACCCGCAACGTGCGCTACATCGAGGTGGTCGAAGGCGGTCTGTCTGGCGCCAACGTGGTACCGGCCGATTACCAGCCCACCCAAGCCAATTTCGACCTGATCCGCACCAATGTGGGCAAGGCCGACATCATCGGCCGGCTGGTCACCGAGGACGAATCGGGCGCACTGGTCCAGACCGAGTTGCTGGAATTCGACCCGCAATCTGGTGAGAAGCTGGACTACCGTGCTGTGGCTGCCGAGCTGGAGCGCATTCGTGGCTCCATCAACAGCCCGCGCAAATGGGAGTACCGGCTAAAGCAGCCTGTGGCCCAGGAAGATGCCGGCACCGTGGTCGCCACCAAGTTCAGCGAGCCCGGCAAGATGGACCGTTGGTTTGGCAAAACCACGGTGGTCAGCGCCAATGAAGACGGCGTGCCGATCACTGTTGAGGTCAACAATCGCGATCTCGACATCGTGGAGATGGAGAACGAGAACTACTCCGAAACCGTCTCCGTCCACATCATCGGCTTCGCCAAGATCATCGGCGATGTCACCGACGCCACGCTGGAAGTGGTCGGCTTCTTCCTGCTGACCCTGCTGATGACCTTCGTGCTGCTGTGGGGCTACACCTCATCGCTCAAGCTGGCGTTTTTGCCGCTGGCCTGCTCCATCGTGGCGGTCATCTGGGAGTTCGGACTGCTGACGACCGCCGGTTACGGTCTGGACCCCTTCGCGATTCTGGTGCCGTTCTTGGTGTTGTCGGTGTCGGTGTCGCACGGCGTGCAGTACGTCAACGCCTGGGTGGATGAAATCGCCGCCGGCAAGACCAGCTACGACGCCTCGCTGGAAACCTTCCGCCGCTTGGCGATTCCCGGCACTACGGCACTGATCACCGACGTCGCGGGCTTTGCGACGATTTACCTAATCCCCATCGACATTATTCGCGAAATGTCGCTCAACGCCGCCTTCGGTGTGGCCTCCATCATCATCACCAACAAAGTGATGATGCCGATCTGGCTGACCTACGTGTCGATTGGCGACGTGGACAAGTTCCAGGCCAAGCAGGCCAAGAAGGAAGCCCTGCTCGCCGGCCTGTTCCGGTTCCTGGCCAAGATCACCCGCCGCGGCCCGGCCATCGTTACGCTATTGGTCTGCGCCGTACTGCTAGCATTTTCGCTCTACAAGTACCCGGATCTGCAGGTGGGCGACGCGCAAAAGGGTGTGCCGGAACTACGGCCCGACTCGCGCTACAACCAAGACTCCGCCGCCATTGTCGAAAACTTCGACCTGGGCGTGGACATCCTCAAGGTCGTCGCCGAAACGGACCCCGAGGCCTGTCGCTTCTACCACACGATGGAGCAGGTGGATCGGTTCCTGTGGACCATGCAAAACACCGACGGCGTGCAAACCGCATTGGGCCTGCCCACCTACATGAAGCTGGTCTATTCGGGCTTCAACGAGGGGCACATCAACGCGCGCATCCTGCCGCGTAACCCCAATGCCATGGCGCTGCTGCTATCGCAGTTCCCCTCCTCCACCGGGCTGCTCAACAGTGACTGTTCGGCCATGGCGATGTTTGTCTTCACCGAAGACCACAAGGCCGGCACGATCAAGCACATCGTCAACGCCGTTGAAGCGTTTAACACGCAGAACGCCGAACGGTTCGCCAACGATCACCCCGGCACCGACTTGGCCGTCTGCGAGGAGAAAACCCAGCTCATCCGCCAGGCCGGCCAGACCGCGCTGGACCTCAAGCTGCGCAACGACCGCCTCGTTGCGCTCGATGCCAACAGCGAAGAGGCCAAGCGACTCAAGGCAGAGGCAGAGACGCTGCAAACCAAGCTGGGCGAACAGCGCGAGCAGATCAGCGCCATCGACTCGCCCTGCCCCGTTAACTTTGCGCTGGCCACCGGCAACGTCGGCGTGATGGCGGCCACCAACGAGGTGGTGGAAGAACAGGAGCTGCAAGTCGTGTTTTGGGTCTACGTCGTCGTGATTCTGTTCCTGTGGCTTAGCTTCCGCACCCTGGCCGGCGTCATCTGCGTCGTCGCCCCGCTGTCGCTGGTTTCGATCATGGCCTACGCCGTCATGGCGATGACCGACATCGGCCTCAAGGTCGCCACCCTGCCCGTGGTCGCACTGGCCGTCGGCATTGGCGTGGACTACGGCATCTACGTCTACGCCACTTTAGTCGACGGGATCGAACGCGGCCTGTCGCTGGAAGAAGCCATGTTCGAAACGCTGAACAAGACCGGCAAGGCCGTGCTCTTCACCGGTGTTGCCCTGGGCGTGGGCGTGGGCACCTGGCTCTTCTCCGCCCTGCAGTTCCAGGCCGACATGGGCCTGCTGCTGGTGTTCATGTTCACCGCCAACATGTTTGGCGCCATCTTGGTGCTGCCGGCGCTGGCGCGGTTCCTGACCAAGCGGTCGGATGGGAGTAAGCCGGCATAGCGGCCACCGCCTGAACGCAAGACGGCGTGACCAAGGTCACGCCGTTTTCTTTAGGGGGTCCGAATCGTCACAAAGGCCTGCTAGACTCCGGCCCAGTTATTGCACTGCAACGATGGCAGTGGTTCAAGTCCGCCAGCGCGCCTCCCCGGCCGCAAACTAAGGGCGGGCAGATCTCTCAAGCGCAACGGATAAGAGCGTAGTGAAAAAAGCACTGATTACCGGCGTCACCGGCCAGGATGGCGCCTATCTCGCCGAACTTTTGCTGGAAAAAGGGTACGAGGTTCACGGCATCAAGCGTCGCGCCTCCTTGTTCAATACCGACCGAATTGACCACCTGTACCAGGACCCGCATGAGAGCAATCGGCGCTTTGTGCTGCACTACGGTGACCTGACCGATTCGACCAATCTCATCCGCATCGTGCAGCAAATCGAGCCGGACGAGATCTACAATCTCGGTGCGCAGTCGCATGTGGCCGTCTCTTTCGACAGCCCTGAGTACACCGCGAACGGCGACGCACTCGGTACATTGCGCCTGCTGGAAGCCATCCGCATTCTAGGATTAACCGACAAGACCAAGTTCTACCAGGCGTCGACGTCGGAGCTGTATGGGCTGGTGCAGGAAATTCCCCAGAAGGAAACCACGCCCTTCTACCCGCGTTCGCCCTATGCCGTCGCCAAGCTCTACGGCTACTGGATCACGGTGAACTACCGCGAAAGCTACGGCATGTATGCCTGCAACGGCATTCTGTTCAACCACGAATCACCCATTCGCGGCGAAACCTTCGTGACCCGCAAGATCACGCGCGCCATCGCCCGTATTGCCCTCGGTCTGCAGGACAAGCTGCACCTCGGCAACATGGATGCGCTGCGCGACTGGGGCCACGCCAAGGATTACGTCGAAATGCAGTGGATGATGCTGCAGCAGGACACGCCAGAAGACTTTGTCATCGCGACCGGCGAGCAGCACTCTGTGCGTGAGTTCGTCCAGCGTTCTGCCGCTGAGTTGGGCATGGAGATCGAGTTCTCCGGTGAAGGCGTTAATGAAATCGGCACCGTCACCGCAGTGACCAACCCTGAACTGAAGGTGAAGCCGGGCCAGCAAATCGTTGGCGTGGACCCGCGCTACTTCCGCCCAGCAGAAGTCGAAACCTTGCTCGGTGACCCGACCAAGGCCAAGGAGAAACTCGGCTGGGTGCCCAAGATCAGCTTTGAAGAACTGGTCAAGGACATGATCACCTCCGACTTCGAGCACGCCAAGCGTGACCGCCTGGTGACCGAAGCGGGTTATCGCGCGTTCGACTACAACGAGTAAGCCCGGTGAATCCTGAGTCAAAGATCTATGTAGCCGGCCACCGCGGGCTGGCCGGGTCCGCCATTGTCCGGGCGCTCAAGCGCAAGGGTTACAACAACCTGATCACGCGCACCCATTCAGAGCTGGACCTGACAGACCAGCTTGCAGTGCAAGCCTTCTTTGAAGCCGAGCAGCCGACACACGTCATTCTGGCCGCCGCCAAGGTTGGAGGCATCCACGCCAATGACACCTACCCGGCTGAGTTCATTCGCGACAATCTAGCAATCCAGACCAACGTCATCCATTCGGCCTGGCAGTCGGGAGTGGACAAACTGGTGTTCTTGGGCTCCTCGTGCATTTATCCCAAGTTTGCAGAACAGCCGATGCGAGAGGATTCTCTGCTAACGGGGCCTCTAGAGCCCACCAACGAGTGGTACGCCATCGCCAAGATCGCCGGCATCAAGATGTGCCAGGCCTATCGCAAGCAGTACGGCTTTGACGCCATCTCGTTAATGCCGACAAACCTCTACGGACCTGGCGATAACTTCAATCTTGAGAACTCGCACGTCCTGCCCGCCCTGCTTCGCAAGTTCCATGAAGCCAAGCTCAATCACGACCCGCAGGTTGTGATGTGGGGAACGGGTTCTCCAAAACGCGAGTTCTTACATGTTGATGATCTGGGCGACGCCGTTGTTCACCTAACCGAACACTATTCAGACAGTGACATCGTCAATGTCGGGGTGGGAACGGATGTATCGATCCGCGAACTGGCCGAGCTGGTCAAAAACGTCGTCGGGTACGAGGGTGACATCGTCAACGACACCAGCAAGCCAGACGGCACGCCGCGAAAGCTTATGAATGTTGACCGACTATCTGAACTGGGTTGGTCCGCCGGTATCAGCCTCAAGCAAGGTGTGGAGAATACCTACGAATGGTTTCTCCAGAACAAGGACAGCTACCGCAGCTAACCTGACCTCGGCTGTTCATACCTTTCCAACCACTCAGGACCTCATCGTTGAGTAAGAAAGCTCCCACCTCAGTTGGCCGCGTCGTGGCAATTACAGGCGGATCCGGATTTATCGGCGGACATCTCCTCGACGCCCTTATTGCCGACGATACGGTCTCTCGTATCTATGTAATGGATATCGCACCGACCACACGCTGGTGCGAAAAAGTCACGTTTGTTTACACCAACCTAGCTCGAGACGTTCAGTTCGAACCCCAGCAGAAGATCGACGTGGTCTACCATCTCGCAGCTGTTTCAAGAGAACCTGGCTTTGAGTGGAACGAGTACTTCGATATCAACTACGAAGGCACCCGCCGTTTGCTCAAGTGGGCATCCAAACTCGACATCAAGAACATCGTGTTCACCAGCACGGGGATGGTGTTCAAAGCCGGCCCCTTTCACCGAGCCCCCAGCGAGGTTCCGTCCGCTGACACCGCCTATGGAATCTCAAAGGCGCTCGCCGAAGAAGCCTTGTCGGGGTGGCAGCAATCCAAACGTGGCCGCCACGTCGCCGTCGTGCGACCCGGCGCTGTTTTTGGGAGGGGCTGCGGAGGTAATTTTGTCAATCTACACCGCGCTTTGCGTTTGGGCACCTTCGCGTACATCGGCGGACCGGATACGGTCAAAAGTTGCATCTACGTGAAGGATCTCGTGGCGCTGATGCGAGGTGCCGCCGAACTGAAGGGCTGGCATGTGCTGCATGGCACCTACCCGCAGGCACCAACCATAGGAGAAATCTGCAACGCGTTTTGCAAGGTCTTCGGCTGGACACGCGTTATTCCTACCGTGCCACTGAACCTCGCGCTCCGTGCGGCAGCCCCGCTTCAAATGCTTAACGAACTTGGATTTTCTAATCCCGTACACAAACGGCGTGTTGAGAAGCTGCACTATTCCACAGATATTGACGGCAGTGGGTTACTTGAGCTGAATCTCGCGCCTACGCATTCCCTCGTCGAGGCGATCCAAGACTGGCGGGATGAATGTGCTCCCGCTGACCCACACTGAAGCTGGTTGCCTAATCAAGCAGCCAGCCACGAAATAGCAGGACGACTCCGTATGAAGATACTCATGCTCTCCCTGTACTTTTACCCAGACCAAACTGGCGTACCCAAGTACTCCGGCGAAATGGCTAAATGGCTTGCCGACGCCGGGCATGACGTCACCGTGATCGCCGGCGTCCCACACTACCCGGACTGGAAGCGCGCGCCTGGCTCTCCCTTACTACGCCCCAAGACTGAACACTGGGGCAATGTGACGATCCATCGCGTGCCTCACTACGTGCCCGGAGATGGAAAGATCAGCACCATTAAGCGCATGCTGATTGATGCGTCCTATCTAGGGGCCGCTGGAGCCAAACTTGTCGAGTCGACGCTCAAGCGCGAAAAATATGATGTTGCAATCGCGATCTGCCCGCCCCTCTTTTCAGGCATCTTGGCGCTCGCCAAGCGGCTTCTAGATGGAGTGCCTTGGGTGTTCCACATTCAAGACTTCCAAGTCGATGCGGCGATGCGTCTTAACCTCCTGAACATCGGTCCAGTCGGGCAAATTCTGTATCAAATGGAAGGCGGTCTCCTCAAGAGCGCCAATCGCGTGACATCCATCACCGATGCCATGTGTCGACGCGCAGTTGCCAAAGGCGCCACTAACCAGCGTGTGATCGTTTCTCCAAACTGGGCTGATGTCAAAAACATCAAGCCAATGCCGCGTGACAACGAATTCAGGCAGGCGTTTGGCGCGGGAGAAGACAATATCGTCGCACTGTACGCAGGCGCAATGGGTGCGAAGCAAGGGCTAGACCTTGTCCTCGATGCCGCCGAACGATTGGTCGCCGATACCCGATTCAAGTTTGTGATGGTGGGCGGTGGCCCTGAATGGCGACGCCTCTGCACCGAGTCCGGCGAGCGCGGCTTGAGCAACATCCAGTTCGTGCCGCTGCAACCCATTGAGAAGCTCCCTGCCTTGCTTGCAGCTGCCGATGTCCATCTGGTCGTGCAAAAGGCTGAAGCCGCAGACATTGTGATGCCATCCAAGCTCACGAACATCCTAGCCTCTGGACGGGCAACCATCGCGACGGCTAATCAAGGCACCGCGTTGTCCGATGCCATCGAGCAAAGCGGTGCAGGGCTCGTTATTCCGCCCGAGCAGCCAACGGAACTCGTTTCTGCGCTCCAGACACTTGCAGACAGCCCGGAGTCGACAAAGGAAATGGGTATCAAGGCCCGGGCATTTGCGGAAGCGACACTGGACCGAGATGTCATCATGCGCGCCTTTGAGCAGGAATTGAACACGATTGCAGAGTCTGCATCCGAGCACCGACGCTGGTTACTGCCTTAACTTATTGATATTTGGATTCATAAACACCCCATGAACATCAGCATCTTTGGCTCAGGCTATGTTGGCCTAGTCACCGCCGCCTGCTTTGCAGAAGCCGGCAACGAAGTCATCTGTGTCGATATCGACGAAGCCAGAATCCAAAAACTCACCGAAGGGCATTGCCCGTTCTACGAGCCCGGGGTCGATGATCTTCTCAAACGAAATGTCGAGGCTGGCCGACTACGGTTCACCACAGACGCCAAGGCTGCCATCGATCACGGCCTGTTCATCATGATTGCCGTAGGCACCCCACCGGACGAGGATGGCTCTGCAGACCTCCGCCACGTTCTCACAGTCGCACGGACGATCGGTGAGCACATGAAGGAGTACAAGGTCGTGATCACGAAATCCACTGTACCGGTGGGCTCGGCAGAACACGTGCGTAGAGCGGTGAACGAAACGCTGTCATCGCGCAGCGAGAACATCGAGTTCGATGTGGTCTCCAACCCTGAATTCCTTAAGGAAGGCAGCGCAGTTGAAGACTTCATGAAACCTGACCGGACGATCGTGGGCGTCGACAACCCGCGTACCGGTGAATTGATGCGCGCGCTTTACGCGCCGTTCAACCGTTCCAGAGACCGCGTGATCGTCATGGATATCGCTTCGTCAGAACTGACGAAATACGCAGCCAATGCAATGCTCGCGACCAAGATCAGTTTCATGAACGAACTGTCCAACTTGGCAGACCGTGTTGGCGCCGATATCGAAGCCGTTCGCAAGGGTATCGGCTCCGACCCCCGCATCGGTTACAAATTCATCTATCCAGGCGCTGGCTACGGCGGCTCCTGCTTCCCGAAGGATGTGTCTGCACTCTCCAAGACCGGAGAACAGGTTGGGTACAACATGGAACTGGTGGATGCCGTCAACGCCGTCAACCACCGTCAGAAGCAGGTTTTGTTCGACAAAATCAAAGCCTACTTCGGCGATCTCAGCGGCAAAACCATCGCCATCTGGGGCTTGGCGTTCAAGCCAAATACAGACGATGTCAGAGAAGCCCCTGCTCGTGACCTAATGGAAGCGCTCTGGGGGGCTGGTGCAGCCGTTCGTGTTCACGACCCTGAGGCGATGGATACGATTCGTGCGTGCTACGGTGAGCCGGAAAATCTCACCTATTGCAACTCCCCTGCTGAAGCAACCCAAGGTGCAGACGCGCTGGCCATTCTCACGGAATGGAAGCTCTACCACAGCCCGAATTTTGAGCAACTTGCCGAAACGCTAACCGCCAAGGTCATCTTCGACGGAAGAAACCTGTTTGATCCAGCGGTGGTGACGCGATTTGGCCTCGAATACCACAGCATTGGTCGCCCTGTGGCCAAACCTGATTAGCAGACACTGCGGATAAAAAAAAGCCGGCGAAAGCCGGCTTTTTTGTTAGATGGCGTCCCCAAGGGGATTCGAACCCCTGTTACCGCCGTGAAAGGGCGGTGTCCTAGGCCTCTAGACGATGGGGACAACTTGGTGGAGCTAGGCGGGATCGAACCGCCGACCTCTTGCATGCCATGCAAGCGCTCTCCCAGCTGAGCTATAGCCCCGTGAAGCGGGGCTTAGTATAACGAGCTTCTACGCCCGTTACCACACTTTTTTGTCCTTTAGGCGACCTTGTACTCACGAAGCAACTGCTCCAGTGGGACACCACCCGCGCGGTGCTGCTCCCAGACCCAAGCATCCTCAACGATGCTACGTAGATCAGAGCGTTTCGGGCGCCAACCCAACTTGCGCATAGCCGCTTCGGGGTTAGCAACCAGACTCGGTGGATCACCTGGACGACGAGGCCCGTAGGCAACGGGGATCTCACACTCAGACACTTCGCTCGCCGCTTCTACAACTTCTCGAACAGAGTGACCACGGCCTGTACCAAGGTTGAATGCACCTGAACTACAGCCTCCGAGTAAAGCCCGGTAGCCCAGGTAGTGGGCCTCGCAGAGGTCCTCAACGTGCAAAAAATCTCGCACGCAAGTGCCGTCCGGCGTCCCCCAATCGGTACCATTGACCGTCAAACACCCACGCTTACCCAGTGCAGCATGCAGCGCATTTGGGATTAGATGCGTCTCTGGCTCGTGCCGCTCGCCGAGCCCTAGCTGTGGAGATGCACCTGACGCATTGAAATAACGAAACGACATGTACTGCATCCCATACGCCGCCTCGAAGTCGGGCAACGCCAGTTCGACCAGCCACTTGCTGCGCCCATAGGGATTCACTGGATGCTTCGGATGGCGCTCATCCAGAGGTATCTCGATGGGATTTCCATATACAGCAGCTGTAGATGAAAATATGAACCGCTTAACCCCAGCTTTCGCCGCAACTGACGCTAGACTCAGCGTGCGAGACGTGTTGTTCGAATAATACTCAGCGGGATCTCGTATGGATTCAGCGACACTGATAGAACCGGCGAGATGGATAATAGTGGTGATATCCCGGTCGGAGATCAGCGAAGAGACGAGCTCAGAGTCACCCATATCCCCACACACAAACTCCCCAAATTTGACGGCATCCCGGTAACCAGTGCTGAGATTATCCAAGGTCGTAACATTGAGCCCTTTACGCACAAGCAACGCCACCATGTGGGAGCCGATGTAGCCAGCCCCGCCCACGACCAGTACGCTATCCATTTATTTCGTGATTACTTTTGGTGATCTATGGCCTTCAATATACCGTAGGCCGCGCACTCCCACACCTCAATTTTGTGCGCTGCATCACCGTAAGCTTCCCCAAATCGAAGACAGGTAGTAAGTAGAACTTTCTGGCACATTGCCAGCCAGCAGGTTTGAAATGAAGAAGTCCCGATTCAGCGAGTCCCAGATTGTCGCAATTCTGAAAGAAGCGGATGCCGGCCTACCGGTCAAGGAGGTCTGCCGCAAACACGGCATCAGCTCACCCACGTACTACAAGTGGAAATCCAAGTACGGCGGCATGGAGGCCTCAGATCTGCGCCGCGTGAMGGAGCTGGAGGCGGAGAATGCTCGGCTCAAGCGGATGTACGCGGATCTGGCACTTGAGAACACAGCGATGAAGGAYGTCATCGCAAAAAAGCTTTAGGGCCGAGCGATCGACGCGAGGTYGCACGCTACATGACGGCCACTCACGACCTACCGGTCRCCGCGGCTTGTCGGTGTGCATCGCTCTCTCGGTCGGCCTATTACAACGAGCCCGATCACTGGACGGTCCGGGATGCCGAGATCATTGCCGTGCTGGCCGAGCTGGTCGCCGACCGGCCCAGCCGGGGATTCTGGAAGTGCTACAAGATCATCCGTCGTCGCGGCTATGACTGGAA